>NZ_JAXHDC010000004.1:0-165734 GCF_037072045.1 Oceanobacillus sp. MO10714A
CCCAAGTAAATATATTATCAAACTTTTCTATTTCTTGTTCAATTAATATGAGTCATTAGTTACAAGATAACATTTAAATTCTTCTATACAATAATTTGAATATCCCTCTTGGTTCGGACCATTTTAATTTTTTCACAACTTAACATTCCACCAAATAATCCAATTTAAACATTAATTGTTTTAAAGGCATTAAAATAGTAATTCCACTATATATTCTGAAGACCCTTTATTATATTTATCTACATTCTATAAATTTTATTGTTTCCCTTTATTAAAACTCTGATAATTCTTATTCCCACCAGAAAGATTAAATACATCTTTAAATCCCATATTTATTAACACATTTTGCGCAGCATTTCCAGTTACACCTTTGTTACAGTACGTTACGGTAGGGATATTAGGATCCAAATTCTTCGCTTCCTTACGCAACTTTGCTAGTGGTATATTTACTGCTCCATCCACTTTCGATACCTCATACTGCTTCGTTGCTCTTGTATCGATGATTTGTATTTGCTCACCGTTCTCGATTCGGTCCGTTAATTCTTGTGGGGTAATCAGTTTATTTTTCTTATCAATCGCATTTTGTAAAGCCATACCTGTATACATTACCGGATCTTTCGTTGTACTAAATGGTGGTGCATATGCTAAATCTAGATGGAACAAGTCTTTTGCTTTTGCTTTAAAGGAAATGGCTGTTACAAATACATCGATTCGCTTATCAACACCATCTTCACCTACGATTTGCACACCTAAAATTTGGCTTGTTTTCCTATCGGCAATTGCCTTAATTACTAATTCTTTACCACCCAGATATTCTGCTCTTGCTGGTTTAATATTGTGTAATACTTCAAGATCAAAACCTTCTGCCTTAGCCTCTTTTTCACTTAACCCGGTATAGCCTACCGCTAAGTCAAATACTCTTAAAATTCCTGTCCCTAAAATGCCCCGATGTTCCAAATCTCCACCAGTAATAACATCACCAGCGATACGTCCCATTTTATTAGCTGTAGAGCCTAACGGACGGTATATAGGTTTTCCAGTTATAACCGAAAAACTTTCTGCTACGTCCCCAACGGCATAAATATCAGGTAGATTCGTTTGCATCTTGGTATTAACTTTAATCGTTCCAGATGTGCCTAATTCCACGCCTAAATCTCTTGCTAGTTTCGTATTTGGTCTAACACCAGTGGCTAAAATGATCATATCGGAATCAATGACATTGCCACTTTTCGTTTCCACAGTATTCTCCGTAATCACAGTTGCTTCTTCGTTTAATAACAAGTTTACTCCGTTATCTCGGATATGCTCCTCTACACGGAAAGCCATATCTTTATCCAAATGTGGCATAATCTGATTACTGCGCTGAACAATCGTTACTTCTAATCCTTTATGAGTCAATTGTTCTGCCATTTCAAGACTGATGAAGCCAGCACCAATAATGGTGACCTTTTTCGGGTTATTTGAAACCATAAACGAGTTGATAGATGCTGTGTTTTGGATATTGCGGACATGAAAGACATGCTCCATCTCCACCCCTTTAATTGGTGGAGTAATTGGAGTCGCACCAGTTGCAAATACCAAGGTATCGTAACTGTCTTCTTTCGTCTCGCTTGTATCTAGATTTTTAACTGTAATTACTTTCTTATCTGGATCTATCTTTATCACTTCATGACGTGTTTGAATATCCACGTTGTAACGTTTTTTAAACCATGCAGCACTTCTAGGTGTTAGTGTCTCTAACTCGTCTACTTCCCCTCCTAAAAAGTAGGGGATTCCACAAATAGAATAGGAGATATCATAATCTGCATTATATAACGTAATTTCTGCGTTTTCGTCGTTTCTGCGTGCCTTTGCAGCAACAGATGTACCAGCTGCAACGGAACCAATAATAATTATCTTCATATGTTTATAATCCTCCAGATCTTATCTTGATGTCTATTCTTAGCAGCACTGATCCATTCCTAGTAACACAAATTGCGAACCGTTTGGTGTTTCATCGTCATCTAATGTTAATCCTTCTACTGTATCTTTAACATCTTTATCAATGGACACTTTAATTCCATCAATTTCTTCAACAATATCGTTTTCTTCAGGCGCATCTAAAGAAATTCCTAATTGCGGTCCACAACATCCTGCTCCCATCGAATAAAAGCGAATACCTTCTGCACCCTTTTCTTGAAAAATAACCTGTAATTTATTTTTAGCCTTTTCTGTGATATTCATTATAATTCCCCCTTATTTTTTAAAGTTGAACAAATTCCTTCAATTGGTCATAGCCTATTTTTACTTCCTTCATCCAAGGGATTAACGCACTATTATCAGCTAATTCTTCTTGTACTTTCTTAATCCATTGCCTTTCCGATGCTGCACGTGCTTTTAATACTTTATCTGTTGTTCCTGTTGCATATAAACTTCGATTGATGACCCACCATTTTGGAGTTATCTCTGCTCGCTTTAAGTCATCCTGCAAGCGTGTTGCCTCAAAAACAGGAGTTGCTTCTGGCAATGTAACAACGACTACCCCTGTCTCTTCTGGGTTACGCAGTCTTGGCAATAACTTTTTCACACTTTCTGGAATTTCACCAGTAGAACGGCTCATTTCCTTGTGATAAGCCTCCGATGAATCAAGTAAAAGCAACGTATGCCCGGTTGGTGCAGTATCGATAACAACAATTTCTTGTCCAGACCTTTCTACTACATCGGCAAAAGCACGGAACACCGCAATCTCTTCCGTACATGGAGACTCAAGGTCTTCCTGTAAGTAGGCAAGTTCGTCATCATTCAATTCACCAGCATTAGTGATTACTTCTTTTTTGTAGGCTTCCACTTCTACTTCTGGGTTAATACTGCTGATGGATAGATTCTCATTAACAGTACCGTTTTGGAACATATAATCCAGATGTGCTGCTGGGTCAGTTGTTGTTAAATGAACTTTATGCCCTTTTTCCGTCAATCCAACTGCAATTGCTGCAGCAACAGATGTTTTTCCAACTCCACCTTTACCCATTGTAAAAATAACACGAGTATTTTTAGATGAAAAATCATCAATTACATCCTTTAGTTCAGAAAGTGGTGCAAATTCAGTACCCTGATCGTCCTCCTTGAATTTAACTAAAGGAGCATCACTCACAATCTGACGAAGGCGATCAATACCAGTTAACGAATACGATACAAAAGGTAATGAGAAGGTTTGAATCTTTTTCAATTCCTCTGGTGTTTTCGTCAATGCTTCATGCTGCCCTTCGTAAAAAGCAGTAGATACCTCATCATTTTTTTCATAAGACTGCAATAACCCATTTATGATAAGCATTTGTTTTTGGATGCCAATGTCTCCAAGTTCTAATGATGCACGGTTCGCTTCAATCAGGGTGGATTCCTCTGGTCTGGCAACTAAAATTATTGTTGTTTTGTCACCATCAGAAAGGGATTCAACTGCTTTTTGATACATAGCCTTCTTATCACCAAGGCCTGATAATGGTCCCAAACAAGAAGCCCCATGTGTTGCTTCCTCCAAATAACCAGACCATGCTGTCGGCAGAGATAATAAACGAAGCGTATGGCCCGTTGGAGCTGTATCAAATAAAACATGGTCGTATTCGCTAAATATCCCATCATCTGCTAATAAATGAGAGAATTCATCGAATGCAGCAATTTCTACGGTACACGCTCCAGAAAGCTGTTCTTCCATCTGATTGACTACCGATTCAGGAAGTTTATCTCTATATGGGCCAACTGTCTTTTCTCGATATGCTCTTGAAGCTTCTTCTGGATCAATATTACTGACAAATAAGTTTTTCACACTTGGAATTTCAACAGGTTCACGAGATAACTCGATTTCAAATACGTCCTGCAAATTAGAAGCAGGATCCGTGCTGACAAGCAAAACCTTTTTTCCTTGATCAGCAAGTGCAACTGCTGTTGCACATGCTACAGATGTTTTTCCAACTCCACCTTTACCAGTGAAAAATAGATACGGTGTTTCGACATGCATTTTTGGATTATAACGTGTATACAATTTAAAATCTCCTTTAGTCGAGTTTTACGGAAACACGTACACGAGGTTTCTGAGTCAATTCCTCCGCACTTACTTCCAACCATTCCGCAAATTCTTCATTGGTTGGATATTCACCTACTTTAACTACTTCCTCATCTAAAAGTGTTACTGGAAGTGCATCTGCTCCTTTTTCTTGAAGAACCTGATTTACCGTTTCATTATCTGCAAAAGATGCAGGGTCATTTGCTAAATTATATCGCTTGATGTCCACACCTTTTTGTTCCATTGAATAAATTGCAGAAGCTACTCTTGTTAAATTTGGGTCAACACTTGGTCCACAAACACCTGTTGAACAGCACATCGCCGGATCAAAGATTTCTACTTTTTTCATACGTTTTACCCTCCAATTATTTGTATATAACTATATACTTATATATCGACAGATAGTTAAGCCTTGAGGATATTCTCATGGCTTAACTTTTTGTTATTCTCCAGTTTCAGCAAAACGTTTAATTCGTTCACCGATTTCATCACGAACACGTTGAAAAACAGCCCACTTCTCTTTGTCTGTTCCTTCTGCTTTTGCAGGATCATCAAATCCCCAGTGTTCTCGTTTCACATTAGGTGGTGTAACGGGACATTTATCTTTGGCATCACCACAAAGTGTAACTGCTAAAGTTGCATTATTTAATATGTCCGAATCAATAATTTCTGATTTTTGATCGGATATGTCAATTCCAACTTCCTTCATTGCTTTCACAGCATTAGGGTTTAGTCCGTGGGCTTCAATACCTGCACTTCTTACTTCCCACTCATTTCCAAGAATCTCTTTAGCCCAACCTTCTGCCATTTGGCTTCGACATGAATTTCCTGTACATAAGAAATAAATTGTTTTTTTCGTCATAGTAATACTCCTTTATTAAAATATAGTTAATGTTAGATATAGACCTAGTAACGTGATAAATAGGATTGGTATCGTTAGAATAATACCCGTCTTGAAATACGTTCCCCAAGAGATCTTAATTCCTTTTTGGGACAGAACATGAAGCCAAACTAACGTTGCTAAGGAACCAATCGGTGTAATTTTTGGACCCAAGTCTGATCCGACTACGTTAGCATAAACAAGTGCTTCCCTTAAAACACCAGTAGTATTCGTTTCCGCAATGGCTAAAGCGTCAATCATTACGGTTGGCATATTATTCATGATAGATGATAGAAAAGCAGCAATGAATCCCATTCCAACGGTGGCAACAAACAACCCTTCATCAGCAACTGTTTGAATGATACTTGCTAGCGCAGAGGTGAGTCCTGCATTTCCTAATCCATATACTACGACATACATACCAATGGAGAAGAACACAATATCCCACGGCGCACCCTTAATAGCATTCTTTGTATTTACTGCAGGACTTTGTCTTCCCATTAAGATGAAAAAGATAGCAATAGCTCCCGCAATAATGGAAACAGGTATATTGATAAACTCGCTAGTAAAGTAACCAATGACTAATAAGCCAAGGACATACCATGATAGACGAAACATTCTATGATCCTTAATAGCACTTCTAGGTTCGGCTAGTTTCGCTACATCATATGACTTAGGAATACTTTTTCTAAAGTAAATCAGTAACACCGTTATGGTAGCAACTAATGAAAATAGGTTTGGAATAATCATTCGTGAAGCATATTCAACAAATCCAATACCAAAGAAGTCAGCAGATACAATATTTACTAAGTTACTGACAATGAAAGGCAAAGATGTTGTATCCGCGATAAATCCACTTGCCATGATAAACGGAAAAATCATTTTTGCTTTAAAATTCAAATTTCTAACCATTGCTAATACGATTGGTGTAAGTATTAACGCTGCACCATCATTCGCAAATAAGGCGGCAACAATCGCACCTAATATACTGATATAGACAAACATTTTTATTCCATTACCCTTTGCAAAACGGGCCATATGTAAGGCAGCCCATTCAAACAATCCAATTTCATCCAAAATTAAAGAAATAAGAATGATTGCTACAAATGCCAATGTGGCGTTCCAAACGATTTGTGTTACTTCGATTACATCACTAAACCCTACGACTCCTACAATTAGAGCTATAACTGCTCCTCCCATTGCAGACCAACCAATATTTAAACCTTTTGGTTGCCAAATGACTAGGACGAGGGTTGCTACAAATATGAGTATTGCGAGTATAAGCGTTGTTGACAAAATAATACCTCCAATATTAACAGCAATTAATTCGTCTACCTTTTTCTTCTAATTCCTTTATTTTATCGTTTTGACTTGGTAATTGATCAAGAATATCTTTTATAAAGGAATAATACTCATTATCTTTATTAACCGAGTAAAATATCCATTGCCCTTTTCTTTCTTCCTCAACTAACCCTAAATCTTTCAGTTTACGTAAATGTTGACTAATAGCTGGTTGACTCATTTGAAAAATTTCTACAAACTCACAGACGCAACAAGCATGATCGTCCATTAACTTCATCATTGTCAGACGTGTCTTGTCTCCAATTAGTTTTAAAAGGTTCGCAGCTTTATCTAATTCAATCACTGTTTTTAGCAAATTCATTCCTCCTTCTTACCTATTCTGTGATAAGTATATAATTATTTACTTATATATACAATGAAAAAATATGAATATGTAATATTTTTATAAAAACTGCTAATACCTTTAATTTTAGCTGTTTAAATTAGAGTATAAGTCTCGACTCTATAATACGAAATAATACGCATGAAAAGTAATATTAATCGGAATGTATTATACTAATATGTAGGAAAGTAAATTGTACAAGAAGAAAGTGATTGATTTATGGGCTTATTAGAAAAACTACAAACTCTTATTATATTAAGTGCTGTTGTTTTAGGTCTTTTATTAGGAAAAGTAAACTTAATTGAACAACATGCGGAGTCTTTCGTTATTCCGTTTCTATTCTTAATGCTATACGGGTTGTTTTTAAAAATACCACTGCAACAATTAAAAAAGGCTTTTTCAAATATTAAATTCCTTGGAGCTAACACAATCATTAATTTTATATGGACACCGGTAATAGCTTGGGGTTTGGGTTCCATTTTTTTATCTGATTATCCATCTTTATGGATCGGCTTTATTATGCTTATGGTGACACCTTGTACAGATTGGTATCTTGCGTTTACTGGAATAGCAAAAGGAAATGTATCGCTTTCAACATCGATTTTACCAATTAACTTAATTCTACAAGTCATACTTTTGCCAGTATATTTACTGCTATTTGCTGGAACAATTGAAACGATCCCCATAGCAACACTTGTAGAAAGTATATTGATTGTATTGGTTATTCCCTTTGTCCTTGCTCACCTTACTCGATTCTTACTAAGAAGTAGAAAATCTTTTTTAAACAACAAGATTATTCTTTTTTTCGACAATTCTCAAATTTTCTTTTTATCATTAGCTATTATGGCAATGTTTGCTTCCCAAGGTTCTTACTTACTTGAAAACCTAGAAGTCATTTACATTTTAATTTTTCCAGTTTTATCATTTTTTGTTATTAACTATGTAGTAGGACGCTTTGTTGGAAGGTTTTTAAAGTTTTCCTATGAAGATACGGTTAGCTTAAATATGACGATTATTGCTAGGAATTCACCAGTGTCTTTGGCTATAGCTGTAACAGCATTCCCTGATCAACCTCTTATTGCTTTGGCTTTAGTTATTGGGCCGTTAATTGAATTACCTGTACTTACCATAGTTTCGCAAGCTTTACTTTTCACAAGAAAAAAAAGTAAGAATAAAGACTATCCTATATAATCTAGGATAATCCTTATTTTATTTAACATACGGCTGTTTGTTAGATTGTTCGAATCCGGATAGATCAATGTAATTGTATCAAACCCTTTTATAAATTATCAAACTTTATTTCAAAGCCACAATAACAGTGGATACCGACTTTTCACTAAAGGAAAAGGCATTTAGATAAATTCGTAATATATATTAGCTATAAAAGTTGAAGAATCAAGCATAAAATTTCCTAAAGAAAAATAAAGCATAAAGCTTCCAAACGGAAATTTTATGCTTTACGTCACATAAACATAAAAAAACCACCAACTTATGTATTGGTGGAGACGGAGGGAGTCGAACCCTCGTCCAGAGATATTGCCACTCAGGCTTCTACACGTGTAGTTGATATATTCGTATTTCACTATTCACTCAGCCTATCAACAGGCTTTGTGATAGCTAGTCTGATTCATCTCGACTGACGATCCTCAGACGGTGGAAGTCAGTCCAGCCTGTTTGAGTTTGAGACCCTTCTATCTACAACACAGGCGATTGTAGGAAGGATCCTTTAGAACTGCTTAAGCAGCAGCTAAAGAGTAGTTTTCGTTTTTGCCAGTTATAGGCGTTTACGTTTTACGAGCCGTAACCTCGACGCGCAACCTGAGCTCAACCTACCCCTGTCGAATCCGTAACGTCCCCATATAAATGAGAACACTCGGGGGAGTCCCAAGCTCTATACTTATTATAACACAGACTTGTAATAATGCAAAGGGACCAATTTAAGCCTACTGATTGTATTCCTTTAACGCCCGGTCCGCATCCCGTTTCATTTGTTTCCGTTTCATATCTTCCCGCTTATCGAACTTTTTCTTCCCTTTACCAAGACCGATTAGCACTTTGGCATAGCCATTTTTAATATAAATTTTAAGCGGGACAAGTGTATACCCTTCCTGTTGCGTAAGCCCGATTAATTTATCAATCTGATTACGGTGCAGGAGAAGTTTACGAGAACGGGTTGGATCATGGTTATAGCGATTTCCCTGTTCATACTCTGCGATATGCAGATTAACTAGAAAAACTTCACCGTTGATAATTCTCGCGTGGGCATCTTTAATACTTACCCGCCCAAGCCGGAGTGATTTAATTTCTGTACCTTGAAGGACAATGCCTGCTTCATACGTTTCTTCGATAAAATAATCATGGCGTGCTTTCCTGTTTACTGCAATTGTTTTTCCAGTTCCCTTTGGCATTGAAACACCTCCCAATCACTTGCATAGACCTTTATTTTATCAGATTATCATGTTTTTTCCAATGAGAATTTATTTATTGCAAATAAATCAGACTAATCGCCATAATCGCCATACCAGCAATAACGCCGTATATCGATAAATGCGCCTCATCATATCGCTTCGCAGCAGGTAATAGTTCATCAAGCGAAATAAATACCATAATTCCGGCAACCATTGCAAATGTGATTCCCAAGACGAATTCATTTAAAAACGGCATTAGGATAAGAAATGCTAGGATCGCTCCAACCGGCTCCGCTAAACCGGAAAGGAAAGAAAGCTTGAACGCCTTTTTCCTACTGCCTGTCGCATAGTAGATTGGCACCGATACGGCAATTCCTTCCGGGATATTATGAATAGCTACGGCGACCGCGATTGCGAAGCCGACAGAAGGATCCTGCAGAGTTGAAATGAATGTTGCAATGCCTTCAGGAAAGTTATGGATCCCAATTGCTATCGCTGTAAATATGCCCATTTTCATCAGTTCCGGGTCTTGGATTGCCTTTCCCGGTTTCTCCATATCTTCTACCTTTTTAATTTCGTGGGGGTTGGAATAAGTTGGGATCAGCTTATCAATCACACCGATCAATAACATTCCGCTAAAAAATGCAAGGACCGTCACCCAATACCCTTCTGTATAACCTAATGAGGATACGAGGGATTCTTTCGCCTTAAAAAAGATTTCTATCATCGAAACATAAATCATCACACCGGCTGATAAGCCAAGTGCAAATGAAAGAAATTTTGTATTTGTTGTTTTTGCAAAAAATGCAAGCAAGCTCCCTACACCGGTAGCAAGCCCTGCAAAAAGAGTAAAAATTAAAGCAAGGGTTACATTATCCATCACAACACCTCCAGCCAATATTCATATTTTATTATACCTAATCGCGTCATAAAAGTTCCATGAAAAGCTTAATAGTAACAAAGGCGGAAGCGCCCGTTAAGCAACGTACAAACTGGAGCACTCCGGAATGAGATAAAGGAAACATGCCCCTTTAGGGGTATGCCGCTGTTGGGCTTTAGCCCGTACTTAGGCGGCCCTCCTTTAGTTTTGAGTTGATGTTGACTTATCGATTGGAGGAGTGTGAAGTTTGCTAGTTGCTGGGCGCTGGAGCCGGACGTGGCTTTCCCTGATATCCAAGTTATCCAAAGCATTTATATTTTATAGTTTTCCATGCTATAAAAAACAGTGGAGCCTCCCCACTGTTTTTATTTTTTCTTCTTACCTTTATTTTTTTTTACTTTCGGTTTACCTTTAGATTTGTTCTTTCTTCTTGCCGGGATTTCTTGTTTGTTTCCTTCGCGGCGTCTTTTTTTCGCCTTTGTTTCCAAGAGTTCGAAGTCTACAGCCCGTTCATCTAAGTTTACTTGAGCCACTTTTACTTTCACTTCGTCTCCAACACGATATATTTTGGCAGTATGCTCTCCAATTAATGCATGTGTACGATCATCATAATGATAATAATCATCCGTCAGGTAGCTGACATGAACAAGCCCTTCCACCGTATTTTCCAGTTCTACAAACAATCCGAAGTTCGTTACCGAGCTAATTACTCCTGTAAACTCCTCGCCAATCTTATCTTCCATATACTCCGCTTTCTTTAAGTCATCCGTTTCCCGTTCCGTGTCGACCGCTCTTCTTTCCATTTCGGATGTATGCTTTGCGATTTCCGGAAGAGCTTCCCGCCACTCCGCAATCGTCTTTCTATCCATCTTCTTCTCAAATAGATACGTGCGGATGAGCCGGTGGACAATTAAATCCGGGTAGCGGCGAATCGGTGACGTGAAATGGGTATAAAAGTCTGTCGCAAGTCCAAAGTGCCCGACACTTTCTGGGGCATACTTCGCCTGTTTCATGGATCGAAGCATCAGCTTTGAAACAATCATTTCTTCTGGTTCATCTTTTATCTTGTCAAGAACTTTTTGTAAGGCTTGCGGATGGATTTCATTTGCTGTTCCTTTTACCGAAATACCAAGACCAGCAAGGAATTCAAAGAAACTCTCCAATTTTCCTTCATCCGGATCTTCATGGATGCGGTGAATGAACGGTACATCCAGCCAATGGAAGTGTTCTGCCACCGTTTCGTTTGCAGCGAGCATAAATTCCTCAATCAACCGTTCACCGACTGAACGCTCACGAAGCACGACATCCTTCGCTTTTCCTTCGTCGTCAACAAGCACTTGCGCTTCCTTGAAATCGAAGTCAATCGCCCCTCGGCCCTTTCGCTTTCCACGGAGGATCGCTGCAAGCTTTTCCATCTGCTCGAACATTGGAACAAGTTCGGCATATTTCTCTCGTAACTCTTTATCCTGATCGACGAGAATTTTATTCACATCGGTATAAGTCATCCGTTCCGTTGAATTAATAACAGCGGGGAAAAATTCATGCTCCACAACTTCTCCGCTCGTCGTAATTTCCATCTCACACCCAATTGTCAACCGGTCGACTTGTGGGTTCAATGAACAGATCCCATTGGAGAGCCGATGTGGAATCATTGGAATAACCCGGTCGACAAGATAGACACTTGTCCCTCTTTCATATGCTTCCTCATCCATCGGAGAGCCTTTGTCAATATAATAACTGACGTCGGCAATATAAACACCTAGTTGGTAATTCCCATTGTCCAGCTTTTTAACCGAAATCGCATCATCAAGGTCCTTTGCATCTGCCCCGTCAATCGTTACAATTTGTTCATTCCGACGATCGATTCTATCTTCGAGCTCCTCGGGCGAAATCTCATCAGGTATTTCTGATGCCTGTTGTAAAACATCATCAGGAAAATCAATCGTTATCCCATGTTTATAAATAATGGATATAATATCAATGCCGGGGTCATTTTTATGACCGAGAATCTCGGTGATTTCAGCTTCTGCACTGCTCCACGCTTCAGGATACTTCGTAATCTGTGCAATGACCTTATGGCCGTCAATTGCCCCGTTCGCTTTTCCTTTCGGGATAAAGATATCATGGGGAATCCGCTTATCATCAGGGATGACGAAACCAAAGTTCTTGTTATCATCGTACGTTCCGACGACTTGAGTAATCGCCCGCTCCAATATCCGGAGCACGACACCTTCCGCACGGTCGCCTGCAAAGGATTGCTTCTCCCGCCTTACAAGCACCTTATCGCCATTCATCGCGGAGTTCAAATCAGATGGATTAATGTAAATATCCTCTACCCCCTCTTCTTCGGGGAGTAGGAAGGCGAATCCTTTATTATGCATTTGAATCCGACCTAAAATGAGATTCATTTTCTCCGGGAGGCCGTAACGGTTCTTTCTCGTGCGGACGAGTTCACCCGAATCCTCAAGACTATTCAATGTTTTAATTAGTTCTTTAAATTCTTCTGCATCTTGAATGCCCAACTTCTCTTCAATTTCATCGACGCTTAACGGCCGGGTCTCCGTTTCATTGAAAAATGTAAGCAATTTTTCTTTCATTCGTCTCACCTACTTTCATTATATCTATTACCGCTCATGACTTTTTTAATCATACATTCCAGTCAAGCTTCTCAAGGAATTGATAAATATCCTCATGCAATTCATCTTTCTGCTTGTCCAACGTGATAACATGGCCGGATTCCTCATACCATTTAATATCCTTCAAATCGGCCTCGACATGATCATAAATATAATTCGCACTTTCTGTATTGATCATCATGTCGTTTCTAGCCTGGACGACAAATGTCGGAGTGTAAATCGTGTCTACATTATCCTTTACTTCTTCAATCGTCTCTTTCAATAAAGAGAACAGTTCAGTAGATTCTTCCATGACAGTTGCTACTTCGCGTTCAATAGTTTTTGCGTCTTTTCGTTCGAGTTGTTTATATTCTTTGGTAAAGAGTTCAAAGCCTTGTGTTAGTTGAGTCTCATTATCAAAAAACATTGGTGCACACATTGAAATTATACCTTTCACCTGGGTTGAATAAGCAAGCTTTAATCCAAGCACGCCTCCAAGTGAAAGTCCGGCAACAGCAATTTCATCATAACCTAGTTCCTTCAAGTGATTTAATGCTAAATTCACATCTTCCCACCACTGATCTGGATTTGACTTAATCAGCTCTTCCGGCGGAACTCCGTGTCCCCGATAAATCGGTGCATGAGATGTGTAACCTTTTTTCTCCAAAAAGCGGCCAAGCATTCTGACGTCCGCTGTATGCCCTGTGAATCCATGTAGTAATAGAACAGCTCTTGGTCCCGCTTCAAATGTAAAGGCTTGTGGCTGTTTAATCTTCATATCTATCTACCCTTTCAATCAATACTCTAAAACGATGTTCAAAAAAGAAGATAAAAAGGACCGAGATCGGCTAAAAACACAATCGTCTTTCTAACGCCGACACTAGCTCATCCTGTGTGTCGATTTCGAGGTGGCTAGAGCTTCCAGGATCGAAATGTACGTTAGTAGGTACATGAGAAGCGAAAAAGCAAGCTAACGAGCTTCTCGTGTGTGGTGCGTTCTACGCCCTCCACAGGACGTGGACGGTTTTAGTAGAACCCCCTCTTTCGAAGTGTCACTTTTTACCATTTTGAACAACCTCTCTAAAAAACCCCTACCACAAACGTGATAAGGGTAATTATTATTATATAACATATGCACTTAAGAAAGCTAAAAGGAAGAATAGGATTCCTGTTACTACCGTACCACGATGTAGGAATAAATCGAGTCCTTTTGCTTTTTGTTTCCCAAATAATTGTTCAGCTCCACCGGATATTGCTCCCGATAGCCCGGCACTTTTCCCTGATTGCAGAAGAACAAAGACAATCATAATAAGTGCATCGATTACCAATAAAATATTTACTGCCATTTGCATGTTACAATGACACCTCCCGTGACGACAATTACTATTATATACTTTATCACAAGTGTATTTTATATAGCAAGATAATACTTTAGTTTTATTATTTTTTCTTTTCTAATCTAGGCGTTATAATGGGCTTTAGGAGGATGAGGAGAATATGAATGAAGAATTTTGGCTAACCGCAGAAGATGATTGTGAATTATATATCCGAAGCTGGGGTAGTGATATCAAGGATGCAAAAGCAGTTATTCTCATATCCCATGGAATGACAGAACACATCGCAAGGTACAAGCAACTTGCCGCCTTTTTTAATGGCAAAGGGTTCATCGTCTATGGGGATGATCACCGGGGACATGGTAGAACGGGAGAGAAACAAGGTCAACTCGGTTTCATCGCGGAAGCAAATAGCTTTGAATTATTGGTGGAAGACCTACACCTTCTTATACAATATGTGAAAAAACAGCATACAGGATTACCGATTTTTATTTACGGTCATAGTATGGGATCCTTTATAACAAGAAATTACATTCAGAATTATTCCGAGGAAGTTGCCGGAGTACTATTAGCTGGTTCTGGTTTTTTCCCCGAGCGAAGCAGTAAAGTTGGTTTGGAAATTGCCTCTTTTCAAAATCCGAGGAAAGAATCGACGTTCATGAACAATCTTGTATTCGGTAATTATAATAGTAAAATCGTCCAAAAGCTGACTAGTTTTGATTGGCTCACAAGGGACGGCCAAGTTGTAGATGATTATATCGCGGATCCACTTTCCGGTTACGTACCAACTGCCGGTTTTTTCGTTGATTTGCTGACTGGTATTTTACAGATGCAGGACCCGGAGCGCAACAAGCGGATCAGAAAGGATTTACCAATGCTTTTCATAAGCGGAGATGCCGATCCGGTCGGTAATTACAGTAAAGGTGTCTTTCAAGCTGCAGAAAGCTACATAGAAGCCGGTCTAAGCGATGTGATTGTCTCCCTCTATCCAGATGCTAGGCACGAATTACACCAGGAAACAAATAAAGAGGAAGTGTTCGACTTTTTGGAGCAATGGATTAGGAAACAATTATAAAGTGAAGCTTCATTCAGTGGGGGTTTCCTTCCCTCCCCCACTGAATGTTAGTTGAACAGAATCAGGGATTTACGGACTGTATATCCCCCACCTTCACATCTTGGGCGGGCTCCCTCATGTTTAGGTGTGGGGATAGTACAGACCGTTAATGCGTGATAAAGGTGAACTAGAGAAGCGAAGTGGACCAATGCGAAACCGGGAACGGTCCACTTCTTGCTTATTTGCTTGTGGACTTCAGCATTCTTACTATACCGCTATCTTCCTACTCAATCACCTCTATCCACTGATCCACTGGCGTTCTTCCTTTATCCCTTGTTGTCTTATCGGGGTAGCCAATTTGTAAGACAGCGGCGATCTTATGCTTCTCATGATCCAATCCAATTCTCTCGATAAACTGCTCGTCGTGCATATAAGGTGTAATCGTCCAGAGCATGCCAACACCGTATTCCCAAGCAGCAAGCTGGGAGTTCTGAATAAAGGCTGCGACCGATGAATACTCTTCTTCGTTTCGAATTGGGTCATTGGGGATTTCATAATAAATCAAAGCGTGATGAGGGATGGTGAATAGAAAATCAGCAATCGATGCCCTCGAACGCATTGCCTTCTCGGAATTACCACTTGGTAGCATGCCTGAGCGTTGATAGCTTTCAATAATTGCTCGTATGAGCTGTTCTTTCCCGTCTCCTTGATATAATTTTATCCTCCATGCCTCTGTCATATAATGTGTTGGTGCATAGGAACCGTATGTAAAAATTTCTTTTAACGTAGACAGCTCTATTTTCTCACTCTTAAAACTTAGCGTGGAGCGTCGTTCTTTAATTGTATGCAATAGATTCATTCCGATTCCCCTCCTGTTATTACTTATTATAGCGCTTCAGCCAAGCAGAAGACAAAAATATCCTAGACTCAGAACAAGTCTAGGATATTTTTCCCTTTTGTTAATTCATAGGAATCTTAAAATCATATGCTATGGATAACTTTCCGGAGATAGCCACATCCACTCTGCGCCCATCACCGCCTTTGTTTCTTACTTTTTCAAGTTATAGAAAGCATTTTTGCCTGCATATTCAGCGATACCTGCAAGTTCGTCTTCGATACGCAGTAACTGGTTGTATTTCGCAACACGGTCCGTACGGGACGGTGCACCTGTCTTGATTTGACCAGCATTTGTTGCAACTGCAATATCAGCAATTGTTGCATCTTCTGTTTCACCAGAACGGTGGGAGATTACTGCTGTATATCCTGCACGTTTTGCCATTTCAATTGCTTCAAATGTTTCTGTTAATGTACCGATTTGGTTTACTTTGATTAGAATAGAGTTGGCAATACCTTTCTCAATTCCTTCTTCAAGCTTGGATGTGTTCGTTACGAATAAGTCGTCACCAACAAGCTGGACACGGTCACCGATACGGTCCGTTAATAACTTAAAGCCATCCCAGTCATCCTCGTCAAAACCGTCTTCAATAGATACGATTGGGTATTTGTCAACCATTTGCTCATACCATTCAACCATTTCTTCAGATGTACGGACGACACCTTCACCTTTGAAATTGTATTTCCCGTCTTCAAACATTTCAGATGCGGCAACGTCCATTGCAAGCTGTACTTCTTCACCTGGTTTATAACCAGCAGCTTCAATCGCTTCGATGATTGTCTGTAGGGCTTCTTCGTTAGATCCAAGGTTAGGGGCAAATCCGCCTTCATCCCCAACTGCTGTGTTCAATCCTTTGTCAGCCAGAACTTTCTTCAATGCGTGGAAGATTTCTGCCCCGACACGTAATGCTTCTTTAAATGTTGGAGCTGCGACAGGCATAATCATAAATTCTTGGATGTCTACGTTGTTGTCTGCGTGCTCTCCACCATTTAAAATGTTCATCATTGGAGTTGGCAGTACGTTTGCGTTGAATCCACCAAGGTAATTGTATAATGGGATATCAAGGTAGCTGGATGCTGCATGAGCTGCTGCCATAGATACACCTAAGACTGCGTTCGCACCTAGTTTTCCTTTGTTCTCTGTTCCATCTAATTCAATTAATAATGCATCGATGATATTTTGTCTTGTAACGTCAAGCCCAATCAGTTCTGGAGCGATAACTTCATTTACGTTATTTACCGCTTTTTCTACACCTTTACCTAGATAACGGCTCTTATCACCGTCACGTAATTCTACTGCTTCATATTCACCAGTAGATGCACCACTTGGAACGAGGGCAGAGCCGAACCCACCTGATTCTGTCGTAATTTCAACCTCAACCGTTGGATTACCACGGGAGTCTAGTACTTCTCTTGCATAAACATCTGTAATGTATGGCATTTATAATTCTCTCCTTTTATCTATTGTTTTTAATTTACTTTTTCAATAAAGAATTACCGGTCATTTCTTCAGGCTTATTTACGTCCAATAAATCAAGCAAGGTTGGAGCTAAATCCGCCAGAATTCCACCGTCCCGCAATTCCGTACCCTTCTCTGTAACGATTACCGGAACCGGGTTGGTCGTGTGTGTTGTCATCGGCTCTCCTTCAAGTGTCATGACTTCATCGGAGTTACCATGGTCAGCAGTGATAATTGCTTTACCACCGAGTTCAAGAATTTTATCGACAATCTTACCTAAACATTCGTCCACTGCTTCAACTGCTTTAATGGTCGGCTCTAGCATTCCGGAATGACCGACCATATCCGGGTTCGCGAAGTTTAAGATGATTGCCTGCTGGTTACCTTCATCAAGTTCCTTCAGTAACGCGTCCGTTACTTCATAGGCACTCATTTCCGGTTTTAAATCGTAAGTAGCTACTTTTGGTGAATCGATCAAAATTCGTTTTTCACCAGGAAATTCCTCGTGACGTCCACCACTCATAAAGTAAGTGACGTGTGGATATTTTTCCGTTTCGGCAATTCGCAATTGATTCAATCCGTTGTCAGATAGAACTTCTCCGACCGTATTCTTCAAATCGGTTGGACCAAACGCAACTGCACTATTAATGTCATTACTGTAATTCGTAAATGTGACGAAATCAATGTCCTGTGGCACATTTTCACCACGTTCGAAGTCACGGAAATCTACATCCGTAAATGTTTTCGTAATTTGAATTGCCCGGTCTGGACGGAAGTTGAAGAAGATGATCGAATCATTATCTTCAATCAGGCCGACTGGCTCTTCATTTTCATCAATGATGACGGAAGGCTCAACGAATTCATCAAAGATTCCGTGCTCATAGGAATCATAGACGACATCGAGCGGATGCTGATAAGATGGACCTTTCCCATGTACCATTGCGTCGTACGTTTTCTTCACACGATCCCAGCGATGATCCCGGTCCATGGAATAATAGCGGCCGGAAACCGTTGCAATCTTCCCGACACCTAATTCCTGCATTTTCTCTTCCGTTTGACGGATATATTCAGCAGCTGTTTTCGGGCCTACATCTCGTCCGTCCAAGAAAGCATGCACATAGACATTTTCCAAATCATTCGCTTTTGCCAGTTCTAGTAAAGCGAATAAATGGCTGATATGGCTGTGAACTCCACCATCCGAAAGTAAACCGAACAAATGGAGTGCTTTTTGTTCTGTCTTGGCTTTATGAATGGTCTGAAGGAAAGCTTCCATCTGGAAGAAGTCGCCTCCCTGAATCGCCATATTCACTCGAGTCAGGCTTTGATAAACGATACGACCAGCACCGATATTCAAGTGGCCGACTTCAGAGTTTCCCATCTGACCTTCTGGTAATCCAACGGCTTCCCCACTCGCTGTTAATTGATTATGAGGGAATTCATTCCAATACCGATCAAAGTTTGGTGTGTTTGCTAATTTTACTGCATTTCCTTTCACTTCATCTCGTAAGGCAAAGCCGTCGAGGATGATTAGTGCTGCTAAATTTTCTTTATTCATTAATACCTGCCTCCACAAGGGATAAGAAAGAATCCGCTTCTAGGCTCGCACCGCCAACTAACGCACCGTCTACATCGGACTGGCTTAATAATTCATCAATCGTTGCCGGCTTCACACTACCGCCGTACTGGATAATTACTTTATCCGCAGTTTCTTCTGATGTAAGTTCTTTAATAACATTACGAATTTCACGGCATACTTCATTCGCATCTTCACTTGACGCAGTTTTGCCTGTTCCGATCGCCCAGATTGGCTCATAAGCAATGATCGTCTTAGCAATTTCTTCAGCTGACAAATCTTTCAATGCTGCTGTAACCTGGCTCCGGACAAGCTCCACTGTTTCATTTGCTTCTCTTTGCTCAAGACTCTCTCCAACACAAACAATCGGTGTTAATCCGTGCGCGTGAGCTGCTCTTGTTTTTTTGTTTACTGTTTCATCCGTTTCCGCAAATAATTCTCTACGTTCGGAGTGGCCTAAAACGACGTGGGTAACACCAATATCCTTCAGCATAACCGGGCTTACTTCACCAGTAAACGCACCACTGTCTTCAAAATGCATATTTTGAGCAGAAACTTTAATCTCTGTACCTTCCGTCGCTTCCACTAAAGCTGGTAAATAAGGGAATGGTGCACAAATGATCGCCTCTGCCTTGTCATTTGCCGGGACTTTTTCCCGAATTGCCTCGACAAATTCTCTAGCTTCATTTGCCGTCTTATTCATTTTCCAATTTCCTGCAATTACGTTCTTACGCATGTTTCCACTCTCCCTACTTATTTTTCATCTAAAGCTGCGATACCTGGAAGAACTTTACCTTCCATAAACTCTAAGGAAGCTCCTCCGCCAGTTGACACATGATCCATCTGCTCAGCGAAGCCAAATTGTTCAACAGCTGCAGCAGAGTCTCCACCACCGATAATCGAGAATCCTTCTGTATCTGCAAGAGCTGCGGCAACTTCTCTCGTACCGCCCGCAAAAGAATTCATTTCAAATACACCCATCGGTCCATTCCATAAAATTAATGCAGATTCCTGAATTGTTTTACGGTAGATTTCACGGGTTTCTGGACCAATATCAAGCCCTTCCCAATCTGCCGGTATTTCATTTACAGGTACAATTTTTGTATCTGCTGTATCAGAGAAGTCATTAGCGACTACGACATCAACAGGCATTAAGAAATTGACATTCTTCTCTTTCGCTTTTCTCATGAATTCATTGGCCAAATCAATTTTATCTTCTTCAAGAAGTGAATTTCCAATTTCATTACCTTGCGCTTTAATGAATGTATAGGCTAGTCCACCACCGATGATTAGGTTGTCGACTTTATCAAGTAGATTATCGATTACATTAATCTTATCTTTAACTTTCGCTCCACCAATAATTGCTGTGAATGGACGTTTTGGATTTTCCAGTGCATTACCGAGTACTTCAATTTCTTTTTCCATTAAGAACCCTGCAGCTGCCGGCAACTTCTCTGCAACTCCAACCGTTGAAGCATGTGCTCGGTGAGATGTTCCAAAAGCATCATTGACAAAAATATCCGCGAACTTAGTGAATTCTTCTACTAATGCTGGATCGTTTTTCTCTTCACCCGCTTCAAAGCGAACATTCTCAAGCAGAAGAATACCCCCTTCTGGCATTTGGGAAACTGCATCTTCTACTTCTTTTCCAAATACTTTGTCTGCTTTTAATACTTCTTTACCCAGCAGGTTGCTTAAATGTTCAGCAACAGGGTCTAATCTTAAATCTTCTACTACTTCCCCTTTTGGTCGGCCTAAATGACTTACTAAAATTACTTTGGCACCTTGTTCTGTCAAATATTCAATTGTTGGGATAACTGCTTTGATTCTTGTATCATCCGTTACCTTCCCGTCCTGCATTGGAACGTTCAAGTCGACACGGCATAATACCCTCTTCCCTTTTACATCAAAGTCTTTCATCGTCTTTTTATTCAAATCATCAACCTCCCAAATGGTTTTGCAACGTTTTATTGTATTGTTCCATATTTTGCTTTCCATCCATTATTATATACCAGGTGGAAATGAAACGCTTGTGATTCGTTGAGTTTTGTTGAATAATTGGATTTTTATTTAATATGTACATAGGATTATCTAAAATGAAAAAAGCGAAGGAGGATGACTTTTCCTCCTCCGCCCTTTGTACATAAAACAATTACGGTTTATAATTATAATCCTTTGCTGTTAAGCAGTTCTACAAGGTCAATACAACGAGCTGCATATGCATATTCGTTATCATACCAAGAAACAACTTTTACCATGTTGTCTTCCATAACCATTGTGGATAGACCATCAACGATAGAAGAGTGAGCATTACCAACAATGTCAGAAGAAACGATTGGATCCTCAGTGTACTGAAGCACACCTTTCATTGGACCTTCCGCAGCTGCTTTGAACGCATTGTTCACTTCTTCTACTGTTACATTTTTCTCCAATTCAGCAACTAAGTCTGTTAATGAACCGTCTGGAGTTGGAACACGTACTGCCATACCGTTCAACTTACCGTTAAGCTCAGGTAATACTTTACCTACTGCTTTAGCAGCTCCCGTTGTTGTTGGGATAATATTCGCAGCTGCTGCACGTGCACGACGGTAGTCTTTGTGCGGTGAGTCAAGCGTATGCTGGTCGTTCGTGTAAGAGTGGATTGTTGTCATCATTCCACGCTTCAAACCAAATGTATCGTTTAACACTTTTGCAAATGGTGCTAGACAGTTTGTTGTACATGAAGCATTTGATACAACGTGGTGGTTTGCTGGGTCATATTGATCGTCATTAACACCCATTACAATTGTTAAATCATCATCTTGTGCTGGTGCAGAGATGATTACTTTTTTCGCGCCAGCATCGATATGTTTCTGTGCTTGATCACGTTGAGTGAAACGACCTGTAGATTCAATAACAACATCTACACCAAGCTCACCCCAAGGAAGGTCTGCTGGATCTCTTTCAGATAATACTTTAATCTCTTTCGTACCGATGAAGAGGCTTGAACCTTCCGCCTTCACTTCTTCTTTTAGAGATCCATGTACAGAGTCATATTTCAAAAGATGTGCAAGCATATCTGCATCTGTCAAGTCATTTACTGCTACAACTTCCATGTTCTCGCCATGTTCTAATGCATGACGTAGTGCAATACGACCAATTCTTCCAAATCCGTTAATACCAACTTTTACTGTCATGTTATTGCCTCCCTAAATTTATAAAAAATATATTGCTGATAAATTTATTTTTAAAAGGCATTTAGCCTTCTAAAATCTCTCTTGCGCAGGCTTCATCTGTGATTAAGAGATCACTTTTCCCTGCTTCGAAATAGGACGCGATCGCTTTCGCCTTTGACTGACCACCTGCAATCGTCACTACATGCCCAATTTCATTTAGGTCATGTAAATGAAGTCCAACAGTGCGAACCCTGTAAACAGTATTACCCTCTTGGTCAAAATAATATCCAAAAGCCTCACTTATTGCTTCATTCTCTTTTAATTTATCGAGAATGTGTTGTGGTGTCTTCCGGCGATTCGCCATTTTGAGTGCGTCCCCAACACCATGCAATACAATGTCTGCCTGTTTAATCTTGGACACGATTGCTTGTATAGACGGCTCTTCCATTAAACTTTTATATGCTGCTTCACTTAATGGATCCGGGACATAAAGTAAGCTGTAATTACCGCGGGACTTCTTTGCCATCTCCTCGGCTATTCTTGTCGCCTGGTTTTCAACTTTTTCACCAAGCGCACCTCTAGCCGGTACGAAAAGATAATCTTCCTCTTTATTAAGAGGTGTCATGACGTCGGCAACCGCTGCAATTGTACTGCCACCTGTAACAGCAATCGTATTATTCGCCGTAATAATAGATTTCAAATAGGCGATACAGGCTTTACCCATTTCCTGTTTTACCCATTCCTGCCCATCACTATTCCCTGGTACAATAATTACCTTGTCTAATGATAGTTTTTCCTTTAAACGTTCCCTTAAAACATGAATCCCTTTTAATTCACCCATAAAATCTGTCAGTTCTTCCAGTAGCCGTTTCCCTTCCTTCGTAACATACATCCCCTTACTCGTAATTTCGAGCAGGCCTTGTTCTTGAAGAAAGTCAACCTCACTACGAACCTGACGTTCGGTCAATCCTACGTTTTCACTGAGTGCACGTCTTCCGATCGGATGAAAGAGACTGACACTCTGCAGAATTGCGTAACGTTCTTCTAAGACTTGAAGCAGGTCTGGTACAAGTTGTTTCTGCAGATTAACGATTGCTTTCATATCGCTACTCCTTCTTCTGGACACTTTATGTCCACGCTAGTCAAATTACGTCCCTCTACAATATCGATTATATCATAGAGATATTTTTTTACAACTAAAAGGAATTAAAAAGAGAGAAATTAGCTCATCCTAATTTCTCTCCGAATGTTTTTTCAGAAAAGCTTCTATTGTATTGAAGCTGATTTCTTCACAATTCATTTGTTCACCATTAATTTCTATTACCGGAATTTGAAGCTGATACTCCGCCAGCCACTCTTCCCTTGAGTGAATATCCCGTTTTTCTAATGTATGTGGATAGTCGACTTCAAAAGAGGATAGTAACGCCTCAGCATCGTCACATAATGGACAGATTTCCTTCGTATAAAATATAATATGCACCAGATAATTACTCCTTTCTTCGTTTATAGGAAGCGGGAATATTTAGTTCTTGTCTGTACTTCATCACTGTTCTTCTTGCAATGTTCACGGAATATTTCTCCTGTAAACAACTTCTTATCCTCTCGTCGGATAATGGTCGAGCCTTGTCTTCCTCTTCAATCAATTGGTGGATCATGTGTTTTAGGACGATTGTTGTTTTTTTACCGTCGTCTTGTGAAACACCAGATTGGAAAAAGAATTTGAGCGGATAAATCCCATGAGGTGTCTCGACATACTTATTGTTAACCGCCCGGCTGATTGTGGATGTATGCAACTCAAGTTTCTCCGCAATATCACTTAATGTCATCGACTTTAAATGAAGTAAACCAAATTCAAAGAATTCGACTTGCCTCTCTACAATCTCACGAATAACAAGTTCAATAGTAGCCGTTCGATATTTAAGTGCTCCTTCCAGCCATCGTAATTGGTCACGCTTGGACTTCAGAAACTTCTCTGCTTCTTTGTCCGCCAATTGATTATATGATGAATCAATTACTAGTTTCGGAGCCGACCAATGATAAAATGTAATTTTCCACTTATCTTGATCCTTCCAGATTTTCGCTTCCGGGACTATATATTCCACATCAGTCGTATCGAGCAATTTACCTGGCTTGGGATCACAGGATTGAATAAGCTTGATTAGATCTTCCAATTCCCCCTGCGTGATTCCATATGATTCCTGTATAGCAGTCCAATCATAATCAGCAATCCAATCAAGATGATGAAGAAGTAAATCCTCTATAAAAGGGCGATAGCCATCCATCTCGCGGAGTTGCAGATAGATACATTCTCCAAGATGTCTTGCCCCAATGCCACGGGGCTCAAGTTGCTGAATAATATGTAGCGCTTTTTCCGTAATGGGATATGTCGTGTTACATGCACTTGCCCATTCTTCCAGAGATATTTCCAAATATCCATTTTCATTCAAGGAGTCAATTCCAAATTCGACAGTCGGAAGAAGTTCTTCCGGGATATCTATGGTCAGCAATTGCTCTTTCAACCGATCGTATAATGTTTTCTCACTGGAATTCATCGCATCAATGGAGTATGTATCAGACGCTTGATAGGTCTGTTGACGTTCGTCTGCATCATAGATGACTTCTTCGATTAATGGATTTTCCTCTGCTATCTCATTGATGTATTCGTACAATTCAATGGAAGTGAACTGAAGCATTTGTATGGATTGGATGAGTGACTGGTTCAATTTGCGCTGGATTGTTTGCTGTTGGACCAAGTGCTGTTTCACAACGGACAACTCCTTCCCCATAAAGTGAAACTTCATTCAGTGGGGAATTCCTTAGCCCCACTGAATGTTAGGTTAATGCGTGATAAAATATCCCTGTTTCTACTATATAATGATAAATCAATTTGTTCAAAGATTGATTGCTTTCATACAGCGTAAGTTCAACTCTTACCTGGAGGTCCGCAGTCCAGACACCTCTCGCTTTCCGCAGGCGGCTGGTGAGCCTCCTCGGGCTGGCGCCCTGCGGGGTCTCACCTATGCCTATCCTCCTGCAGGAGTCTCGAGGTGTCTGGACTGCTCCGAGGGAGGGCCTAATTTGGAACACTATTTTTCATTTTAGTAATTAGATCGTTTATCATAGTGGTGGGTTAGTTTCCATTAATAATAACGCCCTCTACCAGTTCAGTTGCCCGGCGGACGGTGACTCCAACGGGAAAAGCACGAGTCCAGACCTGAGCAGGAAGCGAACTTCTTCCGAGGCAGACTAAGTTCGCTCTCGTATATGGCAACGTCTGCATTAGCACGTCCTATGCGTCGAGGCTCAGCGCGGAGCCCGCGGAAAGCATCCGTCCTCCGGGCAACTGAACGGCGAATAGAGCGCTAAATTAAATAATCGAGCTAGACACTTACGCCGTATGAAGGTAATTAGCTTTTTAGTTCTTCATTTTCGGGTCGAGGGCGTCGCGGAGGCCGTCGCCGATTAGGTTGAAGCCTAGGACGACGAGGACGATAGCGATTCCCGGGACGATAACGGTCCATGGTGCGAGTTGGATGAAGTCTCTCGAGTCCGCAAGCATTTGACCCCACTCAGGCGTTGGCGGCTGTGCCCCTAACCCTAAGAATCCTAGGGCTGCAGCTTCTAATATTGCCGTACCAAACCCGAGCGTGGATTGGACAATGATTGGCGCCACACTATTCGGCAAAATATGCTGGAAAATAATCCTTCCATGCCTCATTCCCTGAGCTTTCGCCGCCATCATATACTCCTCTTCCCGTAGACTTATTACCCGTGATCTAACAAGTCTTCCAAATATCGGTATATTAATAATCGCAATTGCTAGTAATGCATTTTGCAACGATGGTCCTAGAATTGCTACAATCGCAATTGCTAGTAGAATACTCGGGAAAGCAAGTAGAATATCAAAGATACGGGAAATAATCATATCGACCCAACGACCGAAATAACCAGCTATAATACCTAGAAAGGTTCCGAACACTAATGCACCTGAAACAGCAATAAACCCAACCATCAACGATACTCTTGCCCCGTAGACAAGCCTTGTGAAAATATCTCTTCCTAAGTGATCTGTTCCGAGCCAATATTCCCCAGATGGCGGTTGCAGCCGGCTTGCAAGATTTTGTTCGTGATACGTGTACGATGTGAACAGTGGGGCAAATATCGCTATCAAGATAAAGAATATGATGACGGAAAATCCAATGATCGCCAATCTATTCTTCCGCAGCTCGCGAAATGTATCTTTCCATGGCGAAGTAACTTCCATCTCTTCATGGTCCATCAAGTGACCCTCTACTGCAGGATTTGGTACAGGCTGCTCTGTATTTTTTTCACTTAGCTTCATGTGCACCACCTCCTAATACTTAATCCGCGGATCAAGTTTTTTATATAAAATGTCAACGACCAAGTTAATCATGACGAAGATGAAAGCGATGACTAATATTCCTGACTGGATAACCGGATAATCCCGGTAATTAATCGCTTCATATACATATCTGCCTACCCCTGGCCAACTGAAAATTGTTTCCGTTAAAATAGCTCCGCCTAATAGCACACCCGTTTGCAATCCAATTACAGTGATTACTGGTATCATCGCGTTTTTTAACGCATGCTTATAGATAACAAGAAATTGGCCAGACCCTTTCGCCCGCACTGTACGAATGTAATCCGACTTCATGACTTCTAGCATGCTGGATCTAGTCATCCGTGCAATGATTGCCATCGGGATTGTTCCAAGGGCAATACTCGGTAATATCAAATGCTTCAATATCGTTCCCGCCCTGGCAAAGTCCAGATGAATCAATGAATCAAGCACATAGAGATGCGTAATTGCAGCAATTGGATCCTTACTGTCTTGTCTGCCATAAGCTGGTAACCAGCCGAGCTCTTGAGCAAATATCCATTGTTCCATTAATGCGAGCCAGAACACCGGCATGGAGACGCCTATTAAAGCAATGAGCATTGCTGCTAGATCAAACCAGGAATTCTGTTTCCAAGCACTAATGATTCCAGCATTGACTCCTACGACAATCGCAAAGATCATTGCAAATAGTGTCAGCTCAAAAGTAGCTGCTATGTAAGGGAGAATTTCACTAGAAATTTCCGCCTTGGAACGGAGTGAGGTGCCCAAATCACCTTGTAAAATATCTAAAATATAATTCCAATATTGAACAAAATAAGGTTCATTCAATCCCATTGTCTTTTCCAAATTAGCAATTGCATCTGCTGTTGCCGCTTCACCCAGGATAACCTGCGCAGGGTTTCCCGGAATAAGATGGACAATTGAAAAGGTTATGAGCGTCATCCCAATTAATACTGGAATGAGCATTAACAGACGGCGAAGTATATACGTTACCATGTTTTCCCCCTCATTCTGTAAAAGCTTTTCGATCCGTCAACAAAGACAGGGATAGCAGCACCAGTCTACTATCCCTTCTGTTTTACCACTTTCCCCTTGCCTGTGAATTACTCGGTCAGTTCCACTTCTGCCAGAGATTCACTTGTAGATGGATGCGGGACATAGTTTTGCACGTTACTTGTAGTCGCCATTACTGGTGTAGAGTGTACAAGTGTAACCATTGGCGAGTCTTCCGATATGAGTTCTTGAGCTTGTGCGTAAAGGTCAGCCCGCTCATCCTGGTCAATAGCCCGCTTTGCTGCATCCAGCAGTTCATCGACCTCATCATTTTGATAAAATTCACGGTTACTGCTTCCAATGTTAGAGCCATGGAGCAGACTGCTTAAGAAATAATCCGGGTCTCCATTTGTTCCTGACCAGCCAAGCATATACAACTGATGCTCGCCTTGGGATGTCTTTTCCAAGTACGGTGCCCACTCTTCACGTACGATATTGGCTGTCACACCAACGTCTTCTAAGTTATTCTGAACGATTTGTGCAACCGTCTCCGGATCAGGCATATACGGACGCGCGACCGGCATTGTCCACAATTCAATTTCAAGCCCATCCTCAAATCCTGCTTCAGCTAGTAGTTCAATCGCTTTATCCGGGTCATACTCATAAGCCTCGACATCATCGTTATAACCTAAATATCCCGGTGGCAGCGGGTTTTTTGCTGTTGTAGCATAACCAGCATACAAAGCATCTGCAATTGCCTCTTTATCAATGGCATAATTGATTGCGTGACGTACTTCCACGTTATCAAGCGGCTCACTCTGTGTATTAAAGCCAAGGTAGCCAACGTTGTTTTCTGATCTTGTCAATAGCTCTAAACCTTCCTCCGCCTCTACCCCTTCAGCATCATCTGGATTCAGTCCATCCATAATATCAACTTCACCGGAACGGAGTGCAATTAACCGAGCAGCATTATCAGGAATCACTTCAAAAATAACTCGGTCTAGTTTCGGTAAACCATCTACTCGATAGTCTTCAAACTTCTCGAGGACTATGGAGTCATCCTTTGTCCAGCTCACAAATTTAAACGGGCCTGTACCTACAGGATTTTCATTAATTTCTGGTCCATACTCTTCCAGTGCAGCTGGGGATGTTATGGCAAAATAGCTCATCCCAAGATTTTGCAGGAAGAATCCAAGCGGCTGATTTAAGATAAATTCAATTTCATGGTCATTTACGACATTAATCTCTTCAATGACATGTCCTTCTTCCCCTTTATACCCGCCAAACATTGTTCCATACATGGAATAGACATAACCGTCATCAGAGAATGCATATTCATGGTCTGGATCTGCCCATCTTTCAAAATTCGTTTTTACGGCTTCTGCATTAAAGTCCGTCCCATCATGAAAGGTTACTCCCTCTTCCAAGTAGAACGTATAGGAAAGACCATCATCAGAAACTTCCCAATCATGGGCAAGTCCCGGCAGTAATTCAAAGGAATCTTTTTCAAAGGTCAATAGTCCTTCCAACACTTGATGGGTAACTCGTGAAGATTCCCCATCCGTCGTGCTTCCTGGATCTAGACTCTCAGAATCTCCGCCTCTAGCAAATACTAACACTTGATCTCCGGCTGCAGTCGCCTCTTCCGCTTCAGTATCCTCATTTTCCCCTGCATCCGTCTCTGTCGCATCGTCATCCGGTGTGTCACTCGTATTGGCACCACCATCACCACTACACGCTACGAGTGCTAATAAAAAAATCAGCAATGTAGCAAGTAAAGTCATGCGTAACTTCATTTCTTTATCCCCCTTTTTTCTTACTAAAAATATATTTTATTACTTGTCATTATATAAATGACAGGCAACAAAATGCTGATCATCGACCGGACCGAATTCCGGCCTTACTTGCGAACAAATATCCATCGCAAACGGGCATCTCGTATGGAAAGCGCACCCGGTTGGTGGATTCGCGGGACTTGGCACATCCCCCTCAAGAATAACTCGCTCTTTCACAATATCCGGATCTGGTTCCGGCACGGCAGATAATAGTGCTTTGGTATATGGATGCTTCGGTTCCTCGTATAGGGCATCCTTCTCAGCTAGTTCAACCATCCGGCCTAAATACATAACCCCGACCCGATCGCTAATATGTTTAACAACACTTAAATCATGTGCAATAAAAATATAAGTTAATTGAAACTCGTCACGGAGTTCTTCCATTAAATTTAATATTTGTGATTGTACCGATACATCAAGAGCAGATACAGGCTCATCACAAATAATTAATTTCGGATGATTTGCGAGGGCCCTAGCAATCCCAATCCGCTGTCTTTGACCTCCACTGAACTGATGTGGGTATCTTGAGGCGTGATAGCTGCTTAAGCCGACAATTTCTAACAGCTGCCTTACACGTTTCTTTCGTTCACTCTTTGACTTCATTCCATGAACGAGTAAAGGTTCACCGACAATTTTCTCCACGGTATGCCGCGGATTTAGGGATGCGTATGGGTCCTGGAATATAATTTGCATATCCCTTCTTAATTTCCGCATATCCTCTGAACTAAATTTTGTTATATCTTTCCCTTCGAACTTCACTTCACCTTCCGTCGGTTCGATCAATCGCAGAATCGATTTTCCCGTCGTTGATTTCCCGCAGCCTGATTCCCCGACAATTCCTAAGATTTCTCCTTCCCGCACGTGAAAAGAAACGTCATCAACCGCTTTCACTTCACCAACGGTTTTTCCAAACACACCGCCTTGGATCGGGAAATATTTTTTTAACCCTTTCACTTCAAGTATTGGTTGTGACATCCTTTAATCGCTCTCCTTCCTGCTTCGAATGTAAGAAGCAACGACTTTCACGGCCTTCGCCTAAGTTGTAAATTTGCGGGTTCTCCTTGAAGCAACGTTCAAAGGCGAATTCACAACGGGGAGCAAAACGGCAGCCAATATGATCTTTCCTCGGCCTAGCTACCGTACCGGGAATAGAATAAAGCTTCTTCTCCTTCCCATGGAGCTTTGGCAAGGAACGAATTAACCCTTGAGTATAAGGATGTTTCGGATCCTTCAAGATTTCCCTTGTCGTTCCTTGTTCAACGACTTGTCCGGAATACATGACGACAACCCGGTCGCAAATATCGGCTACAACACCTAAATCATGCGTAATAAGTAAAATACTCGTCTGTTCTTCTTTATTGATTTTTTTCATTAAATCAAGAATCTGCGCTTGAATCGTCACGTCCAGTGCGGTTGTCGGCTCGTCAGCTATAAGTAAGCTCGGTTCACTCGACATCGCCATCGCTATCATGACGCGCTGGCGCATTCCACCCGATAATTGATGGGGGTATTCATTTACAATATCTTCCGCACGCGGTATCCCTACAACCTTCAACATGTGAATCGCTTTTTCCGTTGCCGTCTGTTTACTTACCTTCTGATGAATACGGATTGCTTCTCGCATCTGATTACCGATTGTAAATACGGGATTCAGTGAAGTCATGGGCTCTTGGAAGATCATCGAGATCTCATTGCCACGAATCTTTTTCATGCGCTTCTCACTTGCTTTTGCTAAGTTTTCATCCTTATAAAAAATGGAACCGTTTACAATCTTTCCAGGAGGTTTTGGTATTAATTGTAAAATGGATAAGGAAGTAACACTTTTCCCGCTGCCTGATTCCCCCACTACTCCTACCACTTCTCCTTTATGTACGGTAAAACTTACCTGATCCACTGCTGGAATTTCTCCGCTATCCGTAAAGAAATGGGTGCTCAACTCTTTTACCTCCAGGATTGCTTCTGCCATTTTCTACCTCCTTCACATTAAAATAGGGTTAGTCTCCTCATTAATATACAGAAAATTTATTAAAATATCAAGAGAATAATTTTTTACAGTTTAGAAAAAATAGTTTATACTACTTTACAGAGGAGCGTGAACAGGATTGATCGAAGTCTATACAGATGCTGCTTCTAAAGGTAATCCCGGTAAAAGCGGAATCGGTATCGTCATCAAAGCTGGAAAAAGAGACGTCGAATATTCTTTTCCAATCGGTACATATTCGAATCATGAAGCAGAATTTCACGCGGTAATCAAGGCATTAGAACTATGTAAGGTACAGTATCCAAAAGAAATACTTTCCTTTCGAACTGATTCCAAGATTGTCGTTGATACCGTAGAAAAGAACTATACAAAAAATAATAACTTCCTTCCCTTGCTTGAAAGAATTCAAGAGTTAAGTGAGCATTTCCCGTTATTTTTCATTAAATGGATCCCAGAAAAACAAAATCAACGAGCAGACCGACTAGCAAAGGAAGGTATTCATAAATAATAATAGAAAGAACAAAGGGTGAATAGAACGTGAAGAAAAGTATTGTTTTAATTGGATTCATGGGTGTTGGGAAAACAACACTCGGTAAAGAACTTGCCCGTAAGTTACAATGCGGATTCCTTGACATAGATGCAGAAATTGAAGCGAAATACGGCATGGAAGCTGTCGATATTTTTAAAGTATACGGAGAAAAGGAATTCAGAAAAACGGAAAGAGAAATGATCGTGGACGCCTGTCAATTAGAAGGTAAAGTGATTTCTGTTGGTGGCGGAGCGTTCATGCAGGAAGAAATCCGCAAAGCTTGCATCGAGCATGCAATAGTCATATTTCTTGACATGACATTTGATTATTGGAAAGAGCGTATTAGTCTTTTGCTTCCAACGAGGCCCGTATTACAAGGAAAAAGTCTGGAAGAGATTAAAAGTCTCTTTGATGAACGCCAGGCGATCTACAAGGAACATCATATCCGCCTGCTAATTGATAACCTCGATGTAGACGCTGCAGTTCAAACAATTCATGATAAGTTGAAATTATTATAAGTTAGAAAAGGCGTTTGAAGAAATAAAAAAGACAAGGGGATGAATTGAATTCAAGCCCTTGTCTTTATTGAGATATTAGCGCGCCCAGGAGGATTCGAACCCCCGACAAACCTGGTACCGGAAACCAGTGCTCTATCCGGCTGAGCTATGGGCGCATCATCTATTTATGAACACAAAGATTATTATAACGTTTTTTTAGTAGACTTTCAAGCTTTTTTACATGTATACTTATTTTACTACTGTTTATAAAGATAAATAAACGGGTAAGCTAGCATTTAGTCTGTTTTTATTTAATCGAAGTCTTTCGTTTGACCTTTTTTGACCAATGGTATATGATGAAAAAAGAAAGCTCACAAGAAATACTAACGATTGACAATGTGAATAAGGAGGATATGTAAATGAATTTAGTACCTACAGTTATTGAACAAACGAACCGTGGAGAACGTGCTTATGATATTTATTCAAGACTATTGAAAGACCGTATCATTCTGCTTGGTAGCGGTATTGATGATAATGTGGCGAACTCAATTGTCGCTCAACTGCTATTCCTTGAGGCAGAAGATCCTGGTAAAGATATCTCTCTTTATATCAACTCTCCCGGCGGATCCATCACAGCTGGAATGGCAATCTATGATACAATGAATTTCATTAAATCAGATGTATCAACTATTTGTATCGGTATGGCCGCTTCAATGGGTGCATTCCTGCTTGCAGCAGGTGAAAAAGGCAAACGCTACGCCCTTCCAAACAGTGAGATTATGATTCACCAGCCACTTGGCGGTGCGCAAGGGCAAGCAACAGATATTGAAATCCATGCAAAACGAATCATTGAAATTAAGAAACGGATGAATGAAATCCTAGCTGAGAAAACCGGTCAGCCACTAGAAGTAATTGAGCGCGACACAGAGCGTGACAACTTCATGAATGCAGAACGTTCCGTAGAATACGGTTTAATCGACCAAATCTTAGAGCGTAAGCCAGAGGATAATTAATTAGTACTAAAAAATACCCTTTCACTAATCAAGTGAAAGGGTATTTTTTATTCTTTATTTGTGACGAAGGAGATTAAATGGTTTAAAGCTACCTCTTCATCTGGCCCATCGGCGATAATTTTTATTTCCTCACCATTTGCAATGGCCAAGCTCATTAATCCCATAATACTTTTTGCATTCACCTTTTTACCGTCTTTTTCTAAAAATAAATGCGAAGAGTAACGATTCGCTTCTTGCACAAATAGTGCAGCAGGTCTGGCCTGCAGACCTGAATCTAAATCAACCTTCACCAAATTCTCTACCAACTCAACTCATCCTCCCTGAAGTTTAGAAAACGCTACCATTTTGCTTTTACTCAATATTTATCTTTATTATGTAGGCAATAAAATTATTCTGCTTACATCGTTCCGTAGCATTTTATCACTTAATATCCCAATCGGGAATGTTGCAACATTCCCGATCTAAATTTTTTAATTATCAGTATTATAACATGAAATACGGAGAAAGAGAATATCCTTTTATTTCTTCACAAAAATTTCACCTTGCCGGATCTTTTCTGCAAATTCATCTATTTTCTTTAGACGATGATTCACACCTGACTTGGATATCTTTCCACTTCCCACCAACTCACCGAGTTCTTTCAATGAAACATCTTCATGTTCCCTTCGCAAAACAGCAATTTCCTGAAGTTTCTCTGGTAATTGGTCTAGACCGACCGTCTGTTCAATTAGCTTAATATTCTCGATTTGTCGGAATGCGGCTCCAATTGTTTTATTCAAATTAGCTGTTTCACAATTAACGAGCCGATTGACGGAATTACGCATGTCACGCACAATCCGTACATCTTCAAATTTAAATAGTGCATTATGCGCTCCGATAATACTCAGGAATTCTGTAATCTTCTCCGCCTCTTTAATATAGACGATATAACCATGTCTTCTTTCAAGTGTCTTGGATTTTAAATCGAATGAATTTAATAATTCGCTTAGGGAATTGTTATGCTCTTCGTGGTAGTTGTAAATTTCCAAATGATAAGAAGAAGTTTCCGGGTTGTTTACCGACCCACCTGCAAGGAACGCACCTCTTAAATAGGCCCGCTTCTTCGCGTCATGGTTAAATATTTCCGGTGAAATCGCCCTGATGATATCATACGGGGGTTGCATAATTTCCAAATCCTGCAAAACCTTTCGTACTTCTTCTTTCATCCTGACAATATAAATATTATTTTTCTTCAATTTCATCTTCTTCCGAACAAGCACTTCAATCGGTACATCATAATTACTTTTAATCAATGTATAGATTCTACGGGCAATCGCGGCATTTTCAGTCTGCACATCAAGAGAGTAGCGCTGCCTTGATACGGAAACAACTCCATTCATGCGGATCAATGCTGCAAGTTCAGCCTTCTTTTCTGTTGCATTCGATTCTATTGTTGTTAATTCTTTCTTAATTTCTGAAGCAAAGGACATCGTGTTCTCCTCCTTCACCTTCGATTCCTTCCCTCTTTTGGTTACTCAAAAAGGCAGGTAAAAATGACACTTCACAAAAGAAGAGGTTCTGCTTAAAACACCCACATTCTACAATGTAAATCTCACCACACACGCTAGTTAGCTTTTCCGCTCCCTAAGCACTACTTGCAGCCTTGATATCGACACATAGACGTGCTAGAAGTCGGCACTAGCAATAACGATCGCGTTTTGAGCCTGCCTCATTCCTTTTTCGCCTTTTTCCTACCTACTCTTCTATAATAAGGAATATAACAGCTTTGCAATCTTATCCGTATCATGACGAAGAGCTGGATGATCTTTGTTAACAATATCCCCTTCGATAATTTCAAGTCCAAATGCAAGCAATTTATCAGTATCATAAATAACTGGTTCGGCATTCTCTTCCGCATATTTTTCCTTGATCGTATCTTTAATCGGTTCATTGTGTACGACGATCGCATCAACGATTCCTTTCCCGATATGACGATTAATCGCCTCCACATGGTCAGATGCCGTATACCCCGTCGTTTCACCAGCCTGAGTCATCAAATTACAAACATAAACAATTTTAGCTTTTGTCTGTTCTAATGCTTCTTGTACACTTGGGACAATCAGATTGGGCATTATACTCGTATAAAGACTGCCTGGGCCGATGACAACTAGATCAGCCTCAACAATCGCCTGAACTGCATGACTGAATGGTTTTACAGGTTCAGGACTTATAAAAACATGGTCAATCCCTTTATTTGATAACGGAATATTAGATTCCCCCGAAACAATTGTTCCATCTTTCATTTTAGCATGAAGCGATAGATTTTCTGTGGATATTGGGTAGATGGTGCCTTTTACGTTCAACACACGGGAAATCTCTTTTATTCCATCATAAAAGTCGCCCGTGACAGAGGTCATCGCCGCAAGCAATAAATTGCCCAGAGAATGACCGGACAAACCGTTTCCCACTTCAAACCGGTGTTGAAATAATTCAACTAGCATCGGTTCTGCATCCGAAAGTGCAGCAATTACATTGCGAATATCTCCAGGTGCAGGGATGGCCATCTCATCCCGCAATCTCCCGGTACTTCCGCCATCATCTGCTACCGTAACAATTGCAATCAAATCAATTGGTAAATTCTTTAAACCCCGTAGCAGGACAGGCATTCCTGTACCTCCACCGACGACAACGACTCTTGGTTGTTTATCCTCATTCATGCCTCAACTTCCCTTTCTCTTATCGATATCGCGATGGCTGATATGGGTAATATAATTCCTTGATAATTCCTTAGCGAAGTGTTCAGCGAGAGCAACAGAACGGTGTTGTCCTCCCGTACATCCAATCGCGATGACAAGTTGGGATTTCCCTTCTTTCTTATACTGTGGAAGCATGAACTCTAATAAATCTAAGACTTTATCAATGAATTTCTGCGTGTCCGACCATTTAAACACATAAGAGGATACTTCTTGATTCAGACCAGTAAGTGGCTTAAGATGGCCTACATAATGAGGGTTCGGTAAGAAGCGGACATCAAAAACCAGATCCGCATCAATCGGAATACCGTATTTAAAACCGAAAGAAACCATATTGATGGAGAAGATTTCCTGATGTTCTTCAGAATATATTTTCAAAATTTTATCGCGAAGCTCTCGCGGTTTCAAATCAGTCGTATCGATAATTCGTTGTGCACGTCCTCTTAATTCATCTAATATTTCTCTTTCCTGCTTAATCCCTGTAAGCGGCAAACCGCCAACAGCTAATGGATGGGAGCGCCTTGTTTCTTTATAACGGCTCACTAGTGCTGTATCTTTTGCATCTAAGAAGAGGATGTGTTCCTTAACCCAATTTTCTTCACTTAGTGAATCCAGTGCTTCGAATAAGGAATCGAAAAATTCCCTGCCCCGCAAGTCCATTACGAGGGCAACTTTTGTAATGTTATTGGTAGAATCCTTCATCAACTCCAGAAATTTAGGTAGTAATGTTGGTGGTAAGTTATCTACACAATAAAATCCCAAGTCTTCAAAGCTCTGTACTGCTACTGTCTTTCCTGCTCCTGACATTCCGGTAATAATTACTAATCGCGTTCCTGTGTCTAAGCCCATTTCCGTCTCTGCCATTTCTAATCGCACTCCTTTAGAGGAACTTTTCTTCGCTTCTTGTTTCTTATATCTATCATATGCTATTCACGAACGAATTTAAACTATATTAATTTATTTTTATTCAAACAGCTAGGTACACTTTTCATTACTTCTTTCGTTCAGCGTAAATACAACTGCCTTCTGGAGGTCCGCAGTCCAGACACCTCTCGCTTTCCGCAGGCGGCTGGTAAGCCTCCTCGTACGCTTTGCGTACTGCGGGGTCTCACCTATGCCTTTCCTCCTGCAGGAGTCTCGAGGTGTCTGGACTGCTCCGAGGAAGGGCCCTATTTGGAACACTATTTTTCAGTTAAGGAATTAGAACTATCATCATAGTGGATAGTTTCCGTTAACAATAACCCTCTCTACCAGTTCAGTTGCCCGGTGGACGGTGACTCCTGCGGGAATAGCACGGGTCCGGAGACCCCGCAGGGCGATAGCCCGAGGCAGACTAAGACCGCCACGTCCTGTGGCAACGTCTGCATTAGCACGTCCTGTGCGTCGAGGCTGTGGCCGTGGAAAGCATCCGTCCACCGGGCAACTGAACGGCGGTTAGAGGTCTAGCCAATAGAACGTCTAATCACTTACGCTGAATGAAAGGGATGGTGGTCCATTTAAGATTCGACAGGTTGCAACAAATTTTGATGGGGATTCATTTTTTTCGTAAAGTAAAAAAATGCACAGGTGTAGCAACCTGTGCACAAAAACTAATTTATCTATTAAAAGGGGGTCAATTAGTTATAAATAGTGTACCCAATTATTGTTGCATACGGGTTACAGGAGCGTTAAGAAGTAATGACTTTTCATTAACTTTCTTTACGATTGGGTCGTATCAATTACTTCAGGTAAATTTTCCACATAGCTGATTGCCTCTTCAGCAGCGATACTGCCATCTCCAGTTGCTGTCACAATTTGTCGTAATTTTTTGTCGCGAATATCCCCAGCTGCAAATACGCCTGGTATTTTCGTTGCCATATTTTCGTCTGTTGGAATGTAGCCTTCTTCATCTGTAATTCCGAGGGACTGGAATGGCTCACTTAAAGGTTCTGTTCCAATGTAGATAAATACACCATCTGTTTGGAAGTTAGATTTCTCACCTGTATTCCTATTTTCTAACGTAACACTCACTACTTTACCATTTTCTCCATTTATTTCAGTAACGCCAGTATCCCAGATGAATTCAATTTTTTCATTATTGAATGCTCGTTCTTGGAGAATCTTTTGAGCTCGTAATTCATCACGACGGTGAATAATTGTCACTTTACTCGCAAATCGAGTGAGGTACATTCCCTCCTCAACTGCCGAGTCGCCCCCACCGACAACGACGAGATGCCTTTCCTTAAAGAATGCCCCGTCACATACCGCACAGTAGGAAACTCCGCGTCCGGCTAATTCCTCTTCGCCAGGAATACCTAACTTCTTATGCTCTGCACCTGTTGTAATGATTAATGATTTGGTATTATATTCTTTATTGCCTGCAATAACGGTTTTATAGTCTCCGTGGTCAACAACGTCTTTAATATCACCGTATGCATATTCGGCTCCGAATTTCTTCGCATGTTCAAACATTTTATTTGATAAGTCTGGACCAAGGATATGGTCATATCCAGGATAGTTCTCCACATCTTCCGTGTTCGCTACTTGACCTCCTGGAATGCCGCGCTCGATCATCAATGTTTTTAAATTTGCTCGTGATGCGTAGACAGCTGCAGTCATACCAGCAGGACCTGCTCCAGCTATGATCACATCATATAAAATTTCTTCAGACATGTTTATCGCCTCTTTTATAATTGTTCTTATGTTGAGTTTATAATAATCTACGGTTTTCCGTCTATTTATCTGCTCATGACTCCTGCCAGGGTGCTACGTGATCTTGAAGAGCTCGATGCTTCAAGCAGCCATCTTCCCATAAGTCGAAGGCAAGCTCTTTTTTCCCTATATGGTAACAAGTGATGCTGAACCATTTATAAAAAGATAAATGCCCACGTGCCATACCCCGATTAATTCTTGTAAATCGTCGATAAGCTACGTCATAGTTCCCTGTTTTTGCCATCGTCACCGCAAGCTTAATCTGTTGATCCGCATGTAGCGGATAGACATGGATCAATTCATTTATGATTTTCTCATATGCTTCATGCTGCTCTGCTTCATAGTAGAACAGCGCAAGATTAATCATACTATGCAAGGAATTGCCCACTTCTTTAAAAATCTTCATTTCCAGATCAATTGCCTTCTGCTCTTCTCCGGTATAGAACAAGGCTTGCGCATAATCATGTCTCACAACAAGATGATCCGGAAATAAGAGGAGCATCTCATGAATGTGCGGGATTGCTTTCTGCCATTCCTCATTTTCCATCATATAGAAGACTGTCTCCTGATACTTCAGCAAGTCGTCTTCCTCTTCCAATAACCAATCATCCAATTCTTCATCTTCCAGTTCGAATTCGATGAGCTCCATCAGCATCTCCGCTTCTTCACCGAACTCCCCCTCCGGTTCCTTCTCTAAATACGTTTTCGCATATTTCATGGAATCATTGAGAAGCCCAAGATGTGCATAGTTATTCGCAAGTAAATAATAACAATCTACATAATCATTGTTCTGTAATACATGATTTAATAATTGATTTGCCCTGTGATACTTCCCTGTTTCTGTATATACAACGGAAAGCTGGCATTTATATAAAGGATTCGTTGGATCTGAATCGATCGCTTTCGTTAACCACCTTACAGATTGGTCAAATCTCTGCTTCTGGAATGCTTTAACTCCTTTTGAGAAGTAAAATTCCGCCTCCGGAATAAACGGAAGAAACTTATTTGCTTTTTTACGCTGTTTATTCATTAGCCTGCTCCTAAAATTGACATATGTTTTTAGTATAACACATTTCCTTTTATAGGCGAACTTGGAACAGTACCTAAAGGTAGGTAATTGCAACATCCCTATGTTGCCCTACTTTAAGCAAAATTCGTTTTCTCGGAAACAACCAAACAACGGTGGCTGCCATATAGGTTATCACATGTGATGCATTTAATCGATTTAAAATACACCAATCCAGTTCGGCAGATGGGAATGTCACTTGGAGTATAGTTTGTTTTGTTTCATTTATAAGTTCATTTATAAGTTCAACTAATGCCCGGAATTTATTCTTTTTCCAAACAAATCCCAACAAAATCTTATACTTATCTTTTAAAAATAGAGCTTCAGCCTCTAGGGTGAGAAATTTCAGTTTAAATAGGAACATAATCTTTTCCCGAAATTACAATTCTCCAGAAGGATATAAAGGAAATGATCTATGAAAGTTTCCCCTTTACTTTTAGCTTAATGTGCGTACGATTTACATTACTAGAAAAAAAGCTACGTCTGACTGTTTTAATGACTTTTTTGTGAAACTCATCACATTTTATTGTTGTTTCTGTCAGAGGTAATTCCCCCCCTGCACCAAAAAAGCGGCACATATACATGTCCCGCTTTCGCCTAAAGCTAGACTGAACTTTTCAGTCATTCCATTATTTCACGATACGAATATATTTATTCTAGTTGTGTTTTTTCCTGTTTTTTCCGTTCATCCATTTCTTCTTTCGTATATATGATTCGCATCGGGTTTCCACCAACAAATGCGCCTGCTGGAACATTTTTATGGACGAGTGTTCCAGCGGACACCGTAGCACCATCGCCAATCGTAATTCCTGGCAGGATGGTTGAATTCGCACCGATCAGCACTTCATCTCCTATTGCTACTTCCCCAAGACGGTATTCATTAATCAAATATTCATGAGCAAGAATCGTCGTGTTATAACCGATAATACTATTCCTGCCTACTTTGATTTTTTCTGGAAACATAATATCGGGCATGACCATCAAAGCAAATGCGGTCTCCTCCCCAACTTCCATTCTTAAAAAAGTTCGATATAACCAATTTTTCATCGCGAGAAACGGTGTATAGCGGGCAAGTTGGATAATAATAAAGTTTTTAACAACTTTAAGAAACGGGACCGTTTTATAAATCTGCCACAGGGAATTGGAATCTTTCACAGGATATGCTTTCGTCTTACGCATCGGTTACACACCTACTATTTGAAGAAGATCTGCCATATTTTCGAGCATATATGTCGGCTCATATGTAAGTAATCGGTCCCTTCCCTTTTGCGACCAGCTGACAGCCGCGGTCCTTACACCGGCATTGTGGCCTGATTCAATATCATGGGAATTATCTCCAACCATAATTGTAGACTTACTCTCTCCCCCCAGCTCCTCCATCGCTTTAAGAACCGGTTCTGGATGTGGTTTTGCATGTGTCACTTTATCTAACGTAACAATAGAATCAAAAAATCCAGTCAAGCCTGTTTTCTTCAAGCCCATCTCTACACCTTGTCTAATCTTTGTCGTGACGATTCCCATTTTAATATTATTCTTCTTCAATACCTGAAGTGTTTCCAGCACATTCGGAAATGCTGTTACATACTGGTCATGATACAGGTAATTATGGGCCCTGTACGTTGCTACCATCTCATCTGACCGGACTGGATCGATTTTCTTAAATGTCTCCACGAGTGGTGGACCATTAAATTCAATAATTTCCTCATCCGTAAAGTCTAATTTAAAATGTTCAAAAGTATGTTTAAAAGATGCAACAATCAACTGATTCGTATCAATGAGCGTTCCATCCAAATCAAAGAGTATTGTCCGCGTGTCCATGCTTTTAGTTCCTTTCTGGATTTCACATATTTCCTTCTAGAGCTTAACGCTTTTTCTTCTTTTTCTTTCGGTCTTTCTTCGGCTCAGGCATATCAAGATATCTTGTTGTTACCGTTTTACGGCGATAGATGATCAAGATGATCCCTAGCACGATTAATGTCACTGAAACAACTTGTGCAGTCCGCAAACCTTCAACAATATATAAACTATCCGTTCGTAAACCTTCAATAAAGAAGCGTCCAACAGAATAAAATATGAGATAGTTTAAAAATATTAAACCGCGCGTCGGGTTATATTTCCGAAGTAGAAGCAAGAAAATAAATACAAGAATATTCCAGATGGATTCATAAAGGAACGTCGGGTGGTACATGACGCCTCCAATCGTCATCTGATTCATAATAAAATCTGGTAAGTATTGGAGAAAGTTATTATAGGCTGCTTCTGAAACAGGTCCTCCATGGGCTTCCTGGTTCATGAAATTTCCCCAGCGACCAATTGCTTGTCCAAGAATCAAGCTTGGTGCGATAATATCGGCAAGCTTCCAAAATGACAACTTTTTCACTCTCGTATATACGATTGCTGTCAGAACCCCGCCAAGGACCGCGCCATGAATCGCAATTCCACCTTCCCAAATCGCAAACACCTTCCAAAACGGACCGCCAGAATACCGTTCCCATTCAAAGGTAACGTAAAAAATCCGTGCAGTTATAATTGCGATTGGAATGGCATATACGACAAAATCAATAATCGTATCTTTATTCCAACCGAGCCTCTCCGCTTCTCTCATTGCTAAATAAATTCCAAGTAATGCTCCAAAGGCAATAATGACGCCGTACCAATAAACGGTAAAAGGCCCCAATTCAAGCATAACTCGGTTTAATGGCTCTACCGTATAAATCAAAAAAACACCCCCCCTATTCCAACATGTTTTTTTCACTTTGAATGATATCTGTTAACCGCTCGGAAAATTGTTCGGCGGTGTTTATTCCCATGAGTTTGAGCCGGAAGTTCATCGCTGCTACTTCAATAATAACAGCTAAGTTTCTCCCAGGTCGTACCGGTATCGTTGCTTTCGGCAGTTTGACGTCCATAATTTGCAATGTATCTTCATCAAGTCCAAGACGGTCATACTGCTTCGTGTCATCCCAGTTTTCAAGATGAATAGCGACAGAGATACGTTTTTTCGTCCGTACTGCTCCCGCACCAAATAAAGTCATGACATCAATAATCCCTAATCCACGGATTTCCAGCATATGTTCAAGGATTTCAGGTGAGCTGCCAACAAGGCTGTCATAATCTTCTTGGTAAATTTCCACACTGTCGTCCGCAACAAGGCGATGACCACGTTTCACAAGCTCCAGTGCTGTTTCACTCTTTCCAACACCGCTTTGCCCAGTAATCAACACGCCTACACCATAAATATCAACGAGTACACCATGCATTGAAGTAGTCGGCGCGAATTTCCCTTCCAAGTAGTTCGTTAACCGACTTAATACCCGGGTTGTTTTCCGGGGTGAACGCAGAATCGGGACACCCGCTTCATTCGCAACTTCAATCAATATTTCTGGGATATCCATGCCACGTGAAACAACGATTCCTGGTGTGATATCTTCGCAAAGTTTGATTGCCCGGTCGCGTTTTTCTTCATCGGATAGTTCTAGAAAATAAGCCATCTCGGTACGTCCAATTAATTGTAGTCTCTCTTTTGGATAAAAATTAAAATACCCTGTCATTTCTATTCCCGGTCGTGATATATCACTCGTAATGATCTCTCGGTTGATTCCTTGGGCTCCAGCTACTAATGTTAATGTAAAGTTATCAAGCAGATCTTTTGTACAAACCCTCACCATTATCTTCCCTCCATATAAGATGGAAATCTGAACAAGTCGTGAAACTGTATTAACCATCGCTCTAGGAATATACAGTGCTTCCCGTGGACAGCTGACAGCTAAGTGAGCCTTGACACAAGACATGCTAATGCTGGCGTTTCCACAGTACGTATGTAATAGTCTGCCACAGGCTATCTCCTTGAGAGGGCTCACTTAGGCCGTCCGACGAACAGAATGTCTAGTTCCACCGTTGGTTACAGAACGTAAACATACTCTAGTCGCCCCCATAGGAGTCTCCATATAATTGCGAAGTAGGCAAGTAGTTTGTTCAGATTTTATCCATGCTTAAATATAATGTTCCATTCAATATTTTTAATGTTAACTTATAGAAGTTTCACTTTATTGTAGCATAATGCCGCGAAAAATCGTAGGCGGGTGGCCTACGATTTTGATTGACGTTTATTCTTTCACCAAACCACCGAGCACAAGGGTGATGAGCGAGATAATGATGGATGCGATAAAGGCAGTGCCAAAGCCATCGATGACAAAGGAAGATCCCATCAATGCCTGGGTCGCCATTAGTGTGATGGCATTAATGACGAGCAGGAACAATCCCATTGTCAAGATTGTGATTGGTAAGGTCAGGATGATCAGAATCGGCTTCAAGAGCACATTCAATATAGCTAGAATGATACTTGCTAATATCGCTGTACCTATTCCTTCAATATAGAAAGAAGCAAAGATTTCATTCACTATTAATAGAGCGACTGTGTTGAGTGCTAGGGATATCAGAAAGCGCATCATTAGTAAATCTCCATATCTTTAGGGATAATCAGTGCTGCAACTAAATAAATTAATGCAACCGTGGTAAAACTCGGGATGAGCAATATAACGAAGATGACCCGCAATACAGTGGCATCAACGTTTAAGTAATCAGATAAACCTCCAAATACTCCTGCCACATAGCGGTTATCAGATGAACGATAAAGTTTTTTCATAAAATTCCCTCCTAAGCATAACAATACTTACCTGTTATACGGATAAGCACGAAGAAAAGTTTCGCAGGAATTGCATTTAATCATTATACTTCCATATATAAAATTGCTCGGTCGAGAAATTGTTTGCTACTTCTTTTTTAAATTCTTCCTCACTAAAACCTGGTTGCATAAATTGTGATAAAACCCCTGCAGCTTGGGTCTTATGAGCATAAATCGCCTTCAGCTTCGTATCGATTTCCGCACGAACATCATTCTTCACGTCAGGACTTCCGAGCATATCCTCGAAATTCCTACTAATTGCTTGTGCCCATACGACTGGACGCTCACTCTTATCCATCATACGAACCGCTTCAATCGCAGCTGCTCCAAGTGCATTATGATCCGGGTGAACCGCATAATCCGGATAATGCGTGATAACTAGAGACGGTTTTATTTGATCGAGATATTCTTTAAGATGAGTCGCAACCATCGTCAGGTCTTCAAACTCAAGCGTCTTATCCCTAAACCCGAGCATCTTTACTTCCATATCCAAGACCTTCGCAGCTTCCAGTAATTCTTCCCTTCTAATTTGCGGTAATGTTTCCCTGTTCGCGATTGGGGGATTTCCCATATTCCTCCCCATTTCACCTAATGTTCCGCATAAGTATGTCACAGGAACACCTTGTTTTCGGTATTGGCTTATTGTACCCGCTGCACCAAATGATTCGTCATCTGGATGCGGATAAATGACGACAACATGTTTATGTTTTCCCATTTCTATCACCTATTTTCTTATCATTCCGTTTAAAAACAATCTTACACTTTAATTTGTAAATGGCTGTTCACTAATTTGCAGTGCCACCATTAACCTACCTTCCCTATCATGGCCAGCGAGCAATAATTGCCCTTCTTCCGTTACCGTCCAATCCGTTAAGCCTTCAGCATAAACCCAACCGATTTCCAATTTGAGACCTACTCGGTATACACTGTTATTTTCAACGATTTTAGCATTTGTAAATTTCACTTCAGCATTTCGGATGAAAGCTCCAACGTTATACGCTTTTTCATTTATATGACTCGCGTAAGCACCGTTAGTTGTTTCAAGATGGAGATAAACAGATTTGTTTATGTAGTCATCCAAACATGCTTGAACTTTTGATACATTAATAGGTTCCATTCCATTATCCTCCTACATAACTCTAGTTTAAATGTACATAATCTAAAGGTTGACGTCAAAAATTACGGCCTGATAAAGTGAAACTCCATTCAATGGGGCATTCCTTACCCCCACTGAATGATAGTTGAACAGAATCAGGTATTTACGACTGTATATCCCCCACCTACACATGTTGGGCTTCCCTCCTGTTTAGAGGCGGGGTATTACAGACCGTTAATGCGTGATAAATAACAATTAACATTACTTTCATTCAGCGTAAGTGTGTGCAACTTTCATCTGGAGGTTCGCAGTCCAGACACCTCTCGCTTTCCGCAGGCGGCTGGTGAGCCTCCTCTGGCTGGCGCCCTGCGGGGTCTCACCTATGCCTTTCCTCCTGCAGGAGTCTCGAGGTGTCTGGACTGCTCCGAGGGGAAAGCCAAATTTGGAACACTATTTTTCATTTTAGGAATAGAACGCTGATCTTAGGGTGATAGTTTCCATTCATAATAATCATCCCTACCAGTTCAGTTTCCCGGAGGACGGTGACTCCTGCGGGAAAGCGGAGACGATGAGACCCCGCAGGAAGTGCTTTTCTTCCGAGGCAGACTAAGAACGCTCTCGTATGTGGCAACGTCTGCATTAGCACATCCTGTGCGTCGAGGCTCAGCGCGGAGCCCTAGGATGCGCATCCGTCCTCCGGGAAACTGAACGGCGATTAGAGCGCCAAATTAAATGAACAAGCAAAACACTTACGCTGAATGAAAGTGTGTAGTGTTTAGGATATAAAAACACCCCAAAACTGCTGTAAGCTAGGTGTCTGGGGTGTTTGTAATTGATTAATTGCTTAATGTTTCTTTTTCCTTCATTCTTTCATCCATCCGTTTCCGGTCACGTTCCAGGATGGGTTTCAAGTATTTTCCTGTGTAGGATTTATCCGATTTCCGGGCGATGTCCTCAGGTGTTCCAGTCGCAATAACCTTCCCGCCACCTGCTCCACCTTCAGGACCTAAGTCGATAATATGGTCGGCAGTTTTAATGACATCGAGATTATGTTCGATGATTAGTACAGTATCACCATTTTCAACAAGGCGATGAAGCACCGTCAATAATCGTTTAATGTCATCTGTGTGGAGACCTGTTGTCGGTTCGTCCAGAATATACAAGGATTTCCCGTTTGAACGTTTATGGAGTTCACTTGCAAGCTTCACGCGTTGAGCTTCCCCGCCAGATAAAGTCGTTGCAGGTTGACCCAGTCTTATATAACCAAGACCGACGTCATAGATTGTCTCGATTTTACGCTTAATTTTAGGAATTGCGCTGAAGAATTCACGTGCTTCCTCTACCCGCATATCCAAAACATCAGCAATACTTTTACCTTTATATTTCACTTCTAGCGTCTCCCGGTTATAACGCTGTCCATGACAGACCTCGCACGGGACGTAAACATCCGGGAGAAAATGCATTTCAATTTTAATAATCCCGTCACCCTTACATGCTTCGCAACGGCCGCCTTTTACATTAAAGCTGAACCGTCCTTTTTTATAACCACGGATTTTCGCTTCGTTCGTCTGGGCAAATACATCACGGATATCATCGAATACACCCGTATAGGTTGCCGGATTTGAACGCGGGGTTCTACCAATCGGTGACTGATCGATTTCAATGATTTTATCTAGATATTCGATGCCTTTAATTTCTTTATGCTTACCCGGTTTCCGTAAACGAGCACGGTAAAGCTTTGTGGACAAGGCTTTATAGATTATTTCATTTACGAGGGTACTTTTGCCTGACCCTGAAACACCTGTCACTACATTGAATAATCCGATTGGAATTTTCGCGTTTACTTTTTTCAAGTTATTTTCTTCGGCCCCAATGACTTCTATATAACGATCATCCGGTTTCCGCCTTGTTGCCGGTAACGGAATGAATTCTTTACCAGCCAAATATCTGCCAGTTAGGGATTCATCATCATTCATCACATTTTCCGGAGTATCACTTGCGATAATCTTACCGCCATGTTCACCTGCACCTGGACCAATATCGATGAGCCAATCCGCTGCAAGCATTGTATCTTCATCATGCTCAACGACAATTAACGTATTATCAAGGTCACGCATTTTTTTCAATGATTCAATCAACTTATCATTATCACGCTGATGCAAGCCAATAGATGGTTCGTCCAACACATAAAGAACACCTGTTAAAGCGGAACCGATCTGAGTTGCGAGACGGATTCGCTGTGCTTCTCCGCCGGAAAGTGTTCCTGCTGAACGGGAAAGTGTTAAATAATCCAGCCCGACATTATTTAAAAAGCTTAGCCGATTCTCAATTTCTTTAAGGACGAGTTTAGCAATCTGTTGTTCTTTTTCAGAGAGCTTCAGATTTTTAATGAAATCCATTGCGTCCACAACAGAATACTCGGTGATCTTGCTAATATGTTTACCGTCAATGAGAACAGATAACGCTTCTTTTTTCAGGCGGTGTCCTTTACAAGTCTTACAATTGTTTACCGCCATATATTTCTCCAATGTCTCTCTTGTAAAGTCAGATGACGTTTCATGGTATCGGCGGTTGATGTTATTCATCACACCTTCAAAGATAATATCCACGTCACGGACTTTTCCGAAGTCATTTTTGAAATAAAAACGAATTTTCTCTTTGCCGCTCCCATATAAAATGATGTCCATTTGTTTTTTCGGGATATCTTTAACCGGAATATCCATTGGTATACCGTAATGGTCACACACACTCTTTAAAAGCTGAGGGTAGTATTGAGAGCTAATGGGCTTCCAAGGTACAATCGCATGCTCCTCAAGTGTTAAATCCCAGTCAGGGATCACAAGGTCTAGGTCAACTTCAAGTTTCGTACCAAGTCCATCACAAGTTGGACAAGCCCCGAACGGACTATTAAAAGAGAATAGCCTTGGCTCAATTTCTCCAATGGAAAATCCGCAAATCGGACACGAGTGATCCTCACTGAATATGAGTTCTTCCTCACCGATCACATCAACAATTATCCGCCCCTCACCTAACCGGAGCCCCGTTTCAATCGAGTCTGCAAGCCGGCCTTCAATGTCCGGTTTAACGACAATTCGGTCGATGACTACTTCAATCGAATGTTTCTTATTCTTCTCAAGACTAATATCTTCATGGATTTCCCGCATCTCGCCGTCAATTCGCAAGCGAACATAACCTTCTTGACGGAGCTTCTCTAATACCTTGACATGCTCCCCCTTTCTTCCAGAAACAACAGGAGCAAGAATCTGCATTCTCGTCCGTTCTGGATACTCCATCACGCGGTCGACCATCTGTTGAACCGTTTGTGAAGTGATTTCAATGCCGTGAATCGGACATGTTGGATGTCCTACTCGCGCATATAACAATCGTAAATAATCATAAATTTCCGTTACAGTTGCAACGGTTGATCTCGGGTTGTTACTTGTCGTTTTCTGGTCAATTGAAATCGCCGGTGATAAGCCTTCAATCACATCTACATCCGGTTTATTCGTTTGACCTAGAAACATTCTGGCATAGGCGGACAATGACTCAACATAACGTCTTTGTCCTTCTGCATAGATCGTATCAAAGGCGAGAGAGGATTTCCCTGAACCGGATAGACCTGTGACGACGACCAATTTATTTTTCGGTATCGTCACATCTATCCCTTTTAAGTTATGCTCTCTCGCTCCTTGTACTACAATTTGTTTTTTCTCTGGCATGTACATGCTCATCCTTCCGCTTTAAGTTCGAAAACAATATCACGAAGCTCTGCTGCTTTTTCAAAATCAAGCGCTTTTGCTGCTTCCCGCATTTCCTTCTCGAGTTGTTCGATAACTTGCGGGCGATTCTTCTTCGTAACTTGGGCAAAGCTAGTAATTTTCTTCTCTTCTGTTTCTTCGTCTGCTGCTTCAATCGTTGCTTTTATGACATCGCGAATATCTTTTTTGATTGTTTTTGGTGTAATTCCATGTTCTTCATTATAGGCAATCTGGATTTGCCGTCTACGATTTGTTTCATCTATTGCCTTCTGCATCGAATCCGTAATCTTGTCGGCATACATAATAACTTCCCCTTTTTCATTACGGGCAGCACGGCCGATCGTTTGAATAAGGGAACGTTCAGAGCGCAGGAAGCCCTCTTTATCCGCATCCAGAATAACGACAAGCGAAACTTCCGGTATATCTAATCCTTCCCGAAGTAGGTTGATTCCAATCAAAACATCATATTTTCCAACCCGTAAATCGCGAATAACTTCGATTCGTTCGAGGGTTTTAATTTCTGAATGTAAGTAGGCTACTTTTATACCAAGCTCCTTCAAATAGTCGGTCAAATCCTCTGACATTTTCTTCGTTAGTGTTGTGACCAGGACCCGTTCATTCCTTTCGGTCCGTTCATTGATTTCTTCAATCAGGTCATCAATTTGCCCTTCGATAGGACGTACTTCAATTTTCGGATCAAGTAATCCCGTCGGTCGGATAATTTGTTCCGTCATTTCCGGAGTATGCTCCAGTTCATAGGGACCTGGTGTTGCTGACACATAAATGAGCTGGTTCGTCTTCTCTTCGAATTCTTCAAAACGAAGTGGCCGGTTATCAAGTGCGGATGGCAGCCGGAAACCATGATCGACAAGCACTTGCTTTCTTGCCTGGTCTCCATTATACATCCCCCGAATTTGCGGTAATGTAACATGGGACTCATCAATAACGACTAAAAAGTCATCTGGGAAGTAATCAAGCAATGTATACGGGGTCGCTCCAGCCTCTCTTAATGTAAGATGCCGGGAATAGTTCTCGATTCCGGAACAAAAGCCCATCTCACGCATCATCTCAAGATCATAATTCGTCCGCTGTTCAATCCGCTGCGCTTCCAGCAGTTTATTTTCTGAACGTAATACTTTCAAACGTTCTTCCAGCTCTTTTTCGATGTTCTGAATTGCTTTTTTCATAATATCTTCGCGGGTAACGAAGTGAGATGCCGGGAAAATTGCCACGTGTTCCCTATCACCGATAATTTCGCCGGTTAGGGCATCCACCTCACGAATTCGATCGATTTCATCACCAAAAAATTCAATCCGGATACAATGTTCTTCCCTGGATGCAGGGATAATTTCCACCGAATCACCACGAACGCGGAACGTCCCCCGCTGGAATTCGATATCATTTCTTGCATATTGTATATCTACTAGATCCCGTAATAACTGGTCACGGTCCTTCTCCATCCCCATTCGTAAGGAAAGGACTTGACTACCATACTCTTCTGGACTACCGAGACCGTAAATACAGGATACACTGGCAACAATAAGTACATCCTCGCGCTCAAACAGAGCCGAGGTTGCGGAGTGCCGGAGTTTATCTATTTCATCGTTCACACTTGCATCTTTTTCAATGAAAGTGTCTGTTGATGGTACATAAGCTTCTGGCTGATAATAGTCATAATAACTGACAAAATATTCTACTGCGTTATTTGGGAAAAACTCTTTAAACTCACTATATAGTTGACCCGCTAAGGTTTTATTATGAGCAATTACTAATGTCGGACGGTTGATTTCCTTTACCACGTTCGATACGGTAAATGTTTTCCCTGTTCCAGTTGCACCAAGTAGTGTTTGGTGTCTTTGACCTGCCAAAACCTTTTGCACAAGTTCGTCGATTGCTTGTGGCTGATCACCAGCCGGTTCGTAATTCGATACGAGTTCAAACTTATTATTCACGAGTTCTGCCTCCCTAAATATCTAGTAACTATTTTACCACAAACGGATGAAATAATTAAAGAAAAACGAACGTCTATTCGTTTGATATTTAAAAAACTAGTGACAAAAAGGCGTAATCACTTATTTTATTTGGGGTATAATTAAGAAACATGAACGGAAACCTTCTTTCCGGCTTTCACGACCGCGCCTTCCCACAGGCCGCTGGTGAGCCTTTTTTTAGAAATGGTTCAAGTATTTATTTAAAAGAAAGACTTTAGCACTGGGTTACGTTGATATTTGTCAACAAGAACGCAATTCATTAAACTGTAATAAACAGATAGAGGGGGATGAATATGCAGGAGTTTACGCATTTCGATGAGCAAGGACGGGCCAGGATGGTCGATATAACAGAAAAGCAGACAACCAATCGTACAGCAACAGCAAGATCTAGTGTGAAGATGTCTCAGGAGATCTATAAAAATATTGTGGAACAGAAGAATAAAAAAGGAGATGTCCTTGGGGTTGCAGAAGTTGCTGGCATCATGGGGACGAAGCAAACATCCAACTTGATTCCAATGTGTCATCCGATTCCAATCAGTGGTGTTTCTATTCAGTTTGAATGGAATCGATCGAAGTCAGGAGACTATGAATTAATTATTCTAGCGGAAGTAAAAACAATCGGCAGTACCGGCGTGGAAATGGAAGCATTAACTGCCGTTACGACAGCCGCCTTAACTATCTATGATATGTGTAAGGCAATCGATAAAGGAATTGTAATCGGAGAAACCTATCTGCTCCAAAAAAGCGGTGGAAAAAGCGGAGATTACAAGCGGAAGTCTTGATACTCCGCTTGTAATCTCAGCTTAAATCCTTTTTCAGTTCATGAACACCATGGGCGATTTCTGGTAGGATAAGTTTCTCCATCGCTAGTCGGACGGCTCCTGTTGAACCAGGTATGATGAAGACGAGACGGTGATTAATGGATCCGCATGTCGCTCGGGACAACATACTTGCACTTCCAATATCCTCTTCGTAACTAATCATCCGGAACAGTTCGCCAAATCCCGGCAATTCCTTTGCAAAAAGAGGCTGCACCGCTTCAATCGTCACATCCCTGGCAGCAATTCCAGTACCTCCATTTAGTATAATCGCATCTACCAACTGATTTTTAACAAGTAATTTCATTGTTGCCTTAATGACTTCCGCATCATCCGGTACAATTTCATAACAAGTAACCTCATGTTTATCATGATTCAATAAATCAATAATCAGTTTTCCACTCTTATCATTTTGCTTATTTCGTGTGTCACTAATCGTTAACACTGCGCAATTAATGAAATTCGGCGCAAGTGTTTTATGCTCTTCATGCATCACTAATCCCTCGATCCCTCATTGAATATGGCTGTTAAAGTCCTCTAACCGATTTATGTTAATAAAAGGCTCTTCATCAGAAAACGGCACATATTTCACGTCAGCTTTATCTAACAGTGCACGCATATGCAATCTATCCGTTTCGAGCAATGTCTTGATTCGTTGTTTAAGTGTATGATGATAAAGTGCAATCAATGGTTGCAGTCTTTCATTAACTACTGGAATTACCGCTTGTACTCCCTTTCTTTCCGTTAGTAATCGCTCGAAAACTTCCTTTGCCATAAACGGGACATCTGTTGGTATAACCGCATACCAACAAGCTTCTTTCTCTTGCATTGCAGTATATAGCCCAGCAAGCGGACCTTTCCCGGCAAACTTTTCCATATCGGTAACAATCTCCACTTCCAATTCTGGTGGAAACTTTCCCTTCAGGTCTTGATTTGTAATAAGAATCGTATCATCAACAACTGGTGTAATCGCCTCAAGAGACCACTGGAAAAATGCTTTGTTATCTTTCACTGCGAACGATTTGGGACTTCCGAATCTACGTGATTTCCCACCTGCTAGAATTACGCCAACAATAGTTCCCATCACCATGCCAAATTAACCACCACTGACCGGAGGAATGAAAGCAACGGTATCACCTGACGTAATCGCGTCATCTTCCCTTGCATATTCTTCATTAATAGCCGTCATCACATCATGTAAATTCAGCTGTGGATAATTTATTTTAAGTTTTTCTTTCAATTGCCGGACAGTGATATTTTGTACTGGAATATCCAGATTCGACTTCCCAGTTGTTTCCTGTAATTCAGCAAATAGTAACACTTTAATCAAGTCACATCCTCCTTCATATCACAACTTATTACAAAAATGGTAGCACATGACTAATCACACCGCAAATAAGGGTCGATCCCGCGCACACGGTCAGGACGTGTATAAATATTCATCCGGTCGCCCCGCAAAAATCCAATAACCGTTATCCCAAGTTCATCAGCAAGTTTCACAGCAAGATCTGTAACAGCAGATTTGGACAAAATGATCCCAATTCCCATTTTTGAAATTTTCAGTAATACTTCTGATGAGACTCTCCCACTGAAGACAACAAGTTTTCCCCTTGCAGGAATGTTACCTTGGAGCATGGCCCCAAATACTTTATCAAGCGCATTATGCCTGCCAATATCTGTTCGGGTGAACAATAAATCAGTTGGTGTTGCAAGCGCCGCATTATGGACGCCTCCAGTCCGTTCAAATTCAGGCGAGCTATTCATCAACCCTTTCATCAATCGCATGCACTGATCAACTGTTACTTCAAGCTCACTAGTTATCGTCTTCGCCACCCGAGCATCACTTTTAAAATAAAACTGGCGGCTTTTCCCGCAACAAGATCCAATCATACGGCTGGAGTGATCAAATTGATCCGGTTGCACTGGTTTATGGAGTGCGATATGGGAGAAACCTGTATACACATCAACTTGGATCTCTTTTATTTCAGCAGCTGTACGGATGACCCCTTCCGAAGCAAGAAATCCGACGACTAAATCTTCCAGTTGACCCGGAGAACAAACAATCGTCGCAAACTCATGACCATCCAGCATCAAGGTTAAGGGAAATTCTGCCGCTATTGCTTCTGACACATTTTCTTGATGGGTTCCCTTAATCTTAATCGTCTTCCACCCTGGTTCATCGACAATGCTCATCGGAATCCCTCCTTAGCTTGGCTCCATTTCCAGCTCCTCGATCCGCTTCTCTTTATATTTCATATCTTTATGCGCATAGAAACTATCAGCCTTTTCCACAATAACAAGGGTTGTATATTCCGGTATCCCCGCAAATTCTTCATATACACCTTGCGGGATGACTACATTCCCCTCTGGCCAATGAAGTTCAATATTTCCGGCTTTAATATTTACGAACTTCGCTTGCCCTTTATACATGCCATATTGATTATAGACAACAATGGGATCTCCTTCCGCAACACCAAGTTCTGCTGCATCCAATTCATTCATCAGCACATCATCCCGGTCCGCTGCATTAAATGGATCTAGTTCGTCATATATCATTGAATTGAATTGTTTTCCTCTTCTCGTCGTTACATGAAAATGCCCTTCCGGCTTCCGGTGTTCGGGAATTTCCACCGCAATTAGATTACCTCTTCCGTCCGGTGTCGGGCATATTCCGTCTTCACAGAGCCAGGCTCCTCCCCACTGAAACAAATCGCCGCGATTCTTCAAATGCTGAATGCCGTCATAATTCGGCGCAGCTTTCGCAATTTCTTCTCGAATCTCAGCTGCGGATGTGAAATTGATTAAATCGCTCTCTTCCGGCTTAACGCGTTTCGCTAAGTCCACATAAACTTCCCACTCACATCTTGCTTCTTCAATCCGTGGTCCCTTAATCTCTGGTGAAAAATAAACCATCCGCTCTGTCGATGTTGAGGTTCCTCCTCCTTCTTGCTCATACCTTGTCATGGCTGGAAGAACAATGACCGCTTCTTTCGCATCGACTAAGGTAGATGTGTTGAAGATGATATCCTGGTGCACTCGGAGATCGATATTCGCTAAGCAACGTTCCACAAAATCCGGATTCGGCATCGTTTCCAGGAAATTACCGCCAGATAAATAATAGAGAGAAAGATGACGTTCATGATTTTCAGGAAGCAAAGCATTTTCCAAGGATACGCCGACAATATCACCTTGCCATTTCGGAATCGGGAAACCCCAAATCTGTTCGACCCGTTCCCGGTTGTCCTTATCCATCCCGCCACCAGGCAAGACAAACGGATCTGCTCCCATTTCTCCAGACCCCTGTACACCGGAATGGCCACGAATTGGCATTAACCCACAATGTTCTCTCCCTAAAAAGCCACGAAGTAAAGCAAGATTCGCTACCTGGGACACATTATCCGTTCCAAAGCGGTGTTGAGTGAGACCCATCGACCAAACAAATACGGCGGATTTTGATTTGGCAAGCAGTTGGGCTAATTCTAGCATTCTTTCTTTCGTAATCCCGGAAGAAGCCTCCAATGTTTCCCAATCGTAAGCCACCACCTTTTGCTTGAGTTCTTCCAGACCGTTTACATGTTCCGCAATAAATTCATGGTCAAGCGCAGAACCAGGGACATTCTCTTCCATTTCAAACCAATGCTTCATAATGCCATGCATAAAGGCAATATCACCGCCAATATTCACTTGATACACGTCATCCGCAATTTTTGTCCCAAATAAAGCAGATTCCGGAATCGATGGCACCCAGTATTCATCCATTGCAGGTTCATAGTACGGATTGATGATAATGATTTTTGTCCCTTTTCGTTTAGCCGCATACATATATTTCGTTGATACCGGCTGATTGTTTGCTGCAACAGATCCCCAGAAGAGCAGGACATCTGTACCAATCCAGTCTTTATAGTTACAAGTCGATGCGCCGACACCAACTGATCTCGTGAGGGCTGTTTTGGAAGGTGAGTGGCAGATTCGTGATGCATTATCAATATTATTTGTACCGAGAAAACGGGAAACCTTTGCTAGTGTATAATACACTTCATTTGTAATCCCTCTCGAAGTCGTATAAAAACCATATCGTTTCGGATCAAGCGACCGCATTTTTTGCGCAATCCGGTCAAGCGCCGCGTCCCAGGATAATCTTCTGAAACGATCGTCTCCCGGTTCCCGAATGAGCGGATACGGAATCCGGCCCAGCTTCCTCAGTTCGGTGCTCGAAAGCTTCTTTAATTCTTCTATATCGGAATGCAAGATTTCCTCCTTAATTGCGGGCATTGTGTTCAGACGAAGCACATTGAGACGAGTCGTACAAAGGTGTGGGCCTTTCAGCGTCTGATCCTGCAGGCCGGAAACGCCGAGTGCGCAGCCATCACAGACACCCTGCGTAAGAATCCTTGTAGCATAAGGCAGATTATCTTTATTTTCCCAAACTACTTTCATCGTGTCGCGAATATGGTGCGGCTTCACCTTCCCAAGCCCAAAAGGCACTTTACTTACCCAGAGACTCGGATCTGGTCGCTTCGTTAATTTTACCGGACCAGTATGTTTCGTTTTCCCCAACTTAACCCCTCCTCATCAATAATAAACAGATTTTTGTTTTATTTTCATATCACTTTTCAGTCTGAAACAGCTCGATATCCCATTAAAAACCCGTAAATTGTTATATACTTCGTTGATTCCGTGAGCTCAATATGATTCATCTGTTTTGATTTTTAGGTGCAATAATGTTGAGTTATAAATTAATTTACGAGTTTTCTATATTTTACAACAACAAAGCACATATGTAAACGCCTACAAACTCATGAAATCATACTGTATTTTAAAAAAGAACAGTATGAATGACGATAAAGTAAAATAATAAAAACCCGAAGGTAATATGTGCCCGTCGCTTCTTCACACTTGGAAAATATAATCGCAGCCATCCGGAAAGAACCATGCAGATAAGAATAATAATTGCACCAATTCCGCTCCACATTTTCATATTCGTCCATAAGAAACCAAACCGGTGTATAATGATGGTCGCATGGAGAATAATGAGAATAAGCGCCGTTGTACCAATCCAACGGTGAAACGGATAAATCCATTTCGAGATAGTTGCAAGCTTAATTTTCTTCTTTCGATCAGGAGTATTCCGGATAGTTGAAAAAAATGCATGCCTTGTCCAATTGAATAAGATCAAAAATAGACCTGCTAGTCCGAGTATGATATGAATGGGGAGATGCGCGTAATTATAATCCAGTGTAAGAAGAACAATGATGAATAGTAGCAGATTTAGGTATAGCCATATACTCATTCGAAACAACCTTCCTGTCAATTTCTATCTCATATCCTACCATCTTAACGCGCTTTCTGGCTAAATTCGTTATCTTTTCTTAAGAAATGGGAATATGATAGACTAAAGACAGGTCATACCTTTGAGAGGAGGATACAGAGATATCTCTGTACATACATCATGAAAATACAAGTATCAGATAAGGCACATCAGTGGTATATTGAGGAAATGGGCTTAGAAAAAGGGGACAGTGTCCGATTTTTTGGGAAGGTCTATGGAAAAACTGAAATCCACGATAATTTCTCCGTTGCAATTAATATTGACCGTCCGAATGATCCGTTAGTTACAGAAACAGTGGATGGTATTACGTATTTTATAGAAAAAAGCGACGACTGGTTTTTCAGCGGATATAACTTCCACGTTGAATATAATGAAGAACTCGATGAAGTGACCTACCATTTTGTAGAGTGAAAAAACTGAGACACGGAGTCTCAGTTTTTTTATTTAATACGGTTTACATAGATTCGTTTGTGATCTTCTATACCGGATAAATATACTGGAGCGGGATCATTTGCACGGTCAAACTCGGTTGACGATCCGTCTGCTGAAAGAGTTTCTTCAAATATCTCCTCATACTCTTCTATGCTTACTTCCTTACGTGCATGAAAGAGTTCTTCATGTTGATGAACATATAGGTGGTCTTGATAGTTTGGTTGCAAAATTCCAGTGAAGAACTCGCCGACAGCGCCGGAACCGTAACTATATAATCCAATTCGCTCGCCACCTTCCAAACTGTCATTCTTCTCTAAGAGTGAAAGTAAACTCAAGTACAAGGAACCTGTGTAAATATTACCGACTTTCCGGTTATATTGAATACTTGTCTCATAATTTGCTTTCAAACGTTCACTACCTGATTCGGTTGCTTCATCAAGAATCGTACGTAATGCCTTCAAGCCCATCTTCGTATAGGGTACGTGAAAACAGAGAGCTGAAAAGTCTTCTAAGCTACGTCCAGTTTGCTCTTTATACTTTTCCCACACGGTGTTGAAAAAGTGAATATATTGTTCGTTGGAGAATTTACCGTCGACATAAGCTATATCTGAGTAAAGTGGGCGCCAGAAATCCATAATGTCATTCGTGAAATATGTACTTTCATTTTCTAAAGCAAGCAACTTCGGATCCTTGCTAATAACCATTGCGACCGCCCCTGCTCCTTGTGTTGATTCACCAGGAGTAGCTAAACCGTATCTTGCAATATCTGCACCAATAACCAACACTTTACTTTCCGGGTTTAAAGCAATATGACCTTTAGCCATTTGAATTCCTGCGGTTGCACTGTAGCAAGCTTGCTTTAATTCAACAGCGCGCGCATAAGGATTCAAGCCTAATAAGTGATGGAGATAGACTGCTGCTGATTTGGAATGATCAATTCCTGATTCCGTGCCGAACAGGACAAGGTCAATTTTCTCCCTATCTTCCTCATCGATAACCTGTAAAGCAGCATTGGCAGCGAGTGTTACCGCATCTTGTGTAACTGGGGCAAGCGCCATTTCATCCTGGCCAATTCCAATTGTAAACTTATCCGGGTCAATCCCTCTTGCTTCAGCAAGCTTAATCATATCCACATAATAATGTGGCGCATAAAAACCAATCTTATCAATTCCGATATTCACTGCAATTCCTCTTTTCCGTATATATTCCACATCTATAAAGTGATGTTTTTCACATTTTATTTTTCGGCAATATTTAAATTTTAATATAAATTACTAGGATAAAGCAAACGAAATAGCGAATTAAAAACAAAGGCACAGAGCAGACATGACTAGCCCTGGAAATCTAAGTAAGCCTCAGCATTTTTACTTTAAAGTTTCCGATGCAAGAAAAGAAATCGGCTAAAGTGCGATTGTTTCTCTTTAGCCGATTTCACTTAAAATCCGTATTCTGCTTCTTTCGCTTCCCGGATATCTTTCAGCGCATCTGTTAATGAAACCGTATCCTCGATCAGACGTTCAATTCGGAAATGGATATCATCATTAATGATTTCTTTCCGGTAGAAATCTTTTTCTCCAATAAATACATAGGACTGGGTGAGTTGCCCTTTCATATATGATATAATCGGCTTGATTTGAGTTTCCGGGATTAAATAATGCTTCGACGAGCCTGCTGTAACGATAATGCTAACAACTTTATCCTGCAATGCCTGCTCTGGAAGCAGGTCAAATATATTCTTCAATGTGGCTGGAATCGAAGCTTGGAAAATCGGAGTTCCCACAACGATCGCTTCAGCCTCCATCAAGGTCCTTGTTACAAAGCCAGCATCCCCTGTATACTCCAAATAATTTCTCCCATCGCTAAACGGGATATCATAATCAGCCAAATCAAGCATAGTGACCTCGATGTTCGGATATTTTTCTCTGAATACCGACTCCACATGCTGGAGGGCTGTTCTCGTCTTTGAGCCGACGATTGACCCTTGCAGTAATGCCACTTTCATTAATGTCCACTCCTTAAATGCTTCATACATATTTACAAATTACGAATTGAATACATAAGTTAGTTACCTTTAATAAGTATTTTAAATAATATCGTTATGTAATACAATTGAAACGAACTGGGAATAGGAATCTTTCGTGGAACGCAAAAGAAGTGGAGCGTATGAAAACATTTCACTCCACTTCTTCAATTTCAAGCATAATATTTTCCATTTCGTTGACTGCTTCTTGAAAAATACGCTCCAATTCTTTTTCTACAGTTGCTTGCTTCTCTGGGTCCACCTCTGTAACTCCAATTCGTTCAGCGATATGCTTATCCATATACTCCCTTAGGGCTGCCAACTGTTTTTGCTTCTCGGCTTCAATAAATGTCTCCCACTCTTTTTCTACTTCCTTGATTTCTTCAGCGAGAACTTCTTTCAGACGTTCTGTCTGGATTGCTTGCTCTTCCTTAATTGCGCTATCTATTTCTGCAATCGACTGTTCCGTTTTGTCATCGAGCCAGCTCGTCAGAATTCCTGAGAGGGAGGAATCTGCAACAGTAGCAGTAAGTCCTCCGCCAAACAGGAGCATGATAAATAATGCGAGTGGGATCACTTGCTTCTTATTCATTAATACTCGATACAACGTCATCAAGTGCGGTTTTTGCTTCTTCTCCGAGTTGCTGGGCTGTTACAGTAATAAGCTCTTGTTGATTTGTAACGAGCGTTGTGACTACTTCGGTAACACTTTCACGAAGATCACGAATTGCCCAATCCACTTGATTGATTAGATTTCTAGTCGTAATTTCTTGGTTCTTAGACACTTCTGCTGCAAGAGTTTCCTGGGCCTGACGAATCGCTTCTTCCAGCTCTGCAACTGCTGCGTCCTTAGCCTGATGGATATCCGCTGCTAATTGTTTAATCGCAGCATTCCCACTATCTGCTGTGAATGCAATGAGATCATCTGTTGCAAAGTTTAGCGCATCATTCGCATTGCCTTGGATTTCTAAATATCCATCAAGGAACACATTATAAAACTCCAAGCCAATTCCAGCAAGAATCTCCTGTTTTTCTGCATCAATTTCTCCGATATGTTCAAGTTTCGCTCGGATAATTTCTTCCAATGTCTCTCCAGTTGCAAGCTCTCTGCTTAAATCAATATCAATGCCAGCCTGTGCTTTCAGTTGGTCATATTCAGCTTGCAGCCCCGGTAATCTGCTTTCCATATATGCTTCAGTATCAGCTTCCACTTCCGCAACAGACTGATTAAACAACCCATTGTACCAAGCACGAAGCTGCTCTCCCGCATGTGATGAAGCAAATACCGCTCCAGCACTCCAGACGACAACAACAGCAAGTCCAATCGAAATGATCTTCCCTTTGAATGATTTTAAAAATGATTTCACCTAATAACTCCCCCTTTTTATTTTTTTGATAATAATTCATCTAAAAATATTGCAATCTCTTCTTCCACTTCTACATGCATCTGCTCATTTCTCTCTGTTTCATAAGTAGCGTACACTTCTAATACCGATTGCTTTTCCAATAAATTATTTAATTGCGCTTCCAATCCCTTCCCGTAATTCCTTACTTCCGTGATAATCTGTGATTTTTCGCCATCCAACAACACCTCCAATTCCGCAACTTGCTCTTCTCTTTGCCCGTCCCATTCCTCTATTGGTTTAATAGATTGCTTATGGAAGTACGTCCGAATGGTCTGAACTATTTCTTGGGCCGAATCTTTATGTAATTTCCAAGGAGTGTAGTCACTTGCTGCTATAATAGATATATTAAAAGCAAAAAGAAATAGTAAACCCATGAGTCCAGTCCGAATCGTTTTCCTCATACCCCTCCCCCTCTATTTGTTACGATTGATGTTACGTCCCATCGTATCAGATGGAATTATAAAAAGAATCGGATAATTAAACTATTTTTCTCATAGGAGGAAAGAGTCTTTACGAGAGATCTTTTAAAAGAGGAAGAAACGATCAGAGTCTTAAAGGATAGGATTTATCTCCCAAAACGGTTTCTTTTAATAGATATTTCTTTAAATTGGAAAAAAGATAATCCGTACCTTATCTTGCTTAAGAACTAGATAGTAGAAATATTATCCATAGTTCATGCCTTTTCGTCATAAAACGAGCGTTCATGCTAGATTTATTGAAAGAGCCTCTATCTTACGACAGCATTTCTTTCCCACAGAACGAAAATCGACAACACAAACTCAAAAGATATTCTATTATAAATGAAACCTATTCTAATCAATTTCCGTATATGGTAGAGGTATGTAATGAGGACAAAGGGAGGAATTATGATGAAACCATTGACGAAAAAACGCTTAAAGGCCTCACTAATTGATGGCTGTATTAGCACGGCAGCTTCTCTAGCTGCAGAATATTTCTTACGGAAAAAAATAAAAAACGAAGCATTCCATATGATTGTGTTACCAATTCTGAGCCAGTACACATTAGAATATGTGCAACTCAAAAACAGTGGACAGACAATTGGTTACAAACTAATGGGAATCGAACTAAAAAGTGAAGACGGCAAGGAATTGACGAACGAACAGATCTTAAAAAGAATGCTGCACCGGGACACTACTAGCACCATCGCGTACATAAAGAATAGGGATAGCTTTGAAGGCCAAGCAGGAAAACTATTCCCTCATGACCGCAAAGCTGGAACAATTGTAATGGAAACAACTAAATAAATAATCTACAGCTCGTCCAAAAAGTGACAGAGCTGTTTTATTTTTGAGAAAAGCGAAACTGAATTGACTTCTATCCCAATCTTTTTTGCCACTCATTCACTTTAATACATAAAAGCATTACTCTGCAAAAGAAAAATGGTTGACTATTAACGAAACTCATCTTATAATTTACTGCAATTACTTTGTTTGGGGGAGACGAGCGGGGATGAAGGATTTTTTCAGTAAGTTATTAAACGGAATGAGTATCGGGATTGTTGTCGCACTAATTCCAAATGCTTTATTAGGTGAAATTTTAAAAATATTAATTCCATATTTTCCAGCTTTGGAGCATTTATTTGATATAACCGTAATGGTCATGAGTTTACTGCCGATTTTAATTGGAGTAATGGTTGGAGTAACATTTAAGTTAACACCGATTCAAACAGCTTCTGTCGGCATTGCAGCGATGATCGGCAGCGGGGCTATTATGAAAACCGAAGAAGGGCTATTCGCATTAAACGGTATCGGGATCGTGATTAACACTGGTATTACGGCGGCACTTGCTGTCTTATTTGTTCTATGGATTGGAAATCGTTTGAAAGGCTATTCCATTCTATTAATACCGACTTTAAGTATTATTGTTCCAGGTATGATAGGTTATGCTTTACTTCCTTTCATCCGTTATTCAACCGAATTGTTAGGAGAATTGGTTGCTGCTGTTACAAATATGCAGCCGGTTTTGATGGGCGCAATGATTGCAGTGATTTTCTGTCTCATTATCCTCTCCCCTATCTCTACTGTTGGTGTTGCAACGGTAATTATGCTTTTCGGTATCGGCTCTGGAGCGGCAAATCTCGGGATTGTAGCAGCAGGTGTTGGGCTTGCGATTGCAAGCTATAAAGCAAACTCGCTCGGTACAGCTCTTGCCCATGTGCTTGGTTCCCCGAAGATTCAAATGCGGAACTTCATCATGAAACCGAAAATTGCATTTCCTATGCTGATTACCGCAGCTTTCCTTGGAGGACTTGCGGGGGTATTAAATATTCAAGGGACGCCTTATAGTGCGGGTTTCGGTTTATCTGGTCTAGTCGGGCCTTTAAATTATATTAATCTTGCTGAGGGCGGCTGGACGTTAAATAATATTACGATTATGCTTGGCACGTTCCTCATCTTGCCAATTATATTAAACTTAGGATTAATCTATGTGTTCTCCCGGAAATTAAAAATGATTAAAGCAGATGACTATAAATTGAACTTTGAATAGGGCTGGGGATAAATGTCCCCGCCCTATTTTCTTTCCAACTTATATCCCGACTCAACGTATCGCCTTTTCTTTTTCCTTTGTACTTGATGTGTATGGTTCATTTTTTAAAAACCGGATAATAGATGCTGTCGCTTCCTCAACCTTTTCAGCTAAATAGTTCGTGCGTTCATATAAGACACTGCGAAAATGATCCAGTTGCCGCACTACCTTTGCTGTCATTGCTTCCTGCTCCTCGACTCGCTTCTCCAGACCTTTCATCCTGTTCTTGTCAATGGCTAATTGGTTCGTAATCTCCTCCTGACGCTCCATATATGCTGTAACTTGTTTTGCAAGCCGTTCATTCTCCTCTGAAATAGCTGCTAATTTCGCTAACAGTCTTCTATATTCCGTCTCGAATTCATGCCATTTCTGCATATTCAGCACATGTTGCCTGTCAGTTGATGATTTTATTTCCGCTACATGCTTCTCGACCGATTCATTGAATTGCGTTTGTTCTTTAAGCCTTTCAGTAGTACGGTTATGAAAATATATTACCTGATTATTATCATCAACCGCTTCATCCGTCTGATAAATATCTTCGTAATCGCCATTAATATATAATCCCATGGTTTCACCCCTTACTTGGTTACTCCCCTTATTTTATGCAAGAAATCGACCGTTAGGGAATTCTTCATTACAGCCGATAGTCCTCATTTATTGGAATCATGGATCTCATCTTACGCTTGCCAATCCGCCGGCCAACTTTCTCTAGAATCAGTTCAAGAGATTCCTCCTGTTTCAAATCATAATCTGCAATATTAATTCGTAAAACAGGACAGGCATTAAAGCTGTCAATCCACTTACTATACCGGTCATGCATTTCTTCCCAGTAACTAACCGGTGTCTTCCGCTCCATCTCTCGCCCCCGCTGGCGAATACGACCAATTATTTCATCTAAAGATCCTTCCAAATAAATCAATAAATCTGGGTGCGGGAAATATGGCGTCATGACCATCGCATCGAATAGGTTTTTATATGTTTCATAATCCGTAGGTGACATTGTTCCTTTTTCGTAATGCATTCTCGCAAAAATTCCAGTATCTTCATAAATCGAGCGATCTTGAACAAAACCGCCACCGTATTCAAATATTTTCTTTTGTTCCTTAAAACGCTCCGCCAGGAAATAAATTTGTAAATGGAAACTCCAACGCTCAAAATCCTTATAAAAGCTTTCCAGATATGGATTATGATCCACTTTTTCAAAAGATGTTTTAAAATCGAGTGCCTCCGCCAAAGCTGTAGTCATCGTCGATTTCCCAACACCTACTGTACCGGCAATCGTAATTACTGCATCATTCGGTATACCGTATTTCTCTCTCCAATTCATTTGCTTGCTCCTTTAATTGTCAGCTGTTCGTTAACTATGTTTAAAATTTTTTCCAGATGATCCTGATTTTGCATGAAATCCATCTCATCCCCGTTAATCCGAATTAGCGGGATATCGGGATTTTCTTTTTCAAAGTCGTTCATGAATTGTTTATAATCCAGCGACAGTTGCTGTAAGTACTCCGATTCAATATTTTTCTCGATTTTTCTTCCCCGCTTCCTAATTCGTTCCATAATCGTATCGAGACTACCGGTTATATAAATGACAAGATTAGGTTGCGGCATGTCCTTCGTTAAAATCTCATAAATCTGCCTGTATTTATCAAACTGACCTTCATCTAAAGTCCGTTTTGCGAATATCATATTTTTCGCCATATGATAGTCCGCCACGACCGGATGACCATGCTTCAAATAGTCCTTATCTATATCTTCTAACTGTTTATATCGATTACACAGGAAAAACATTTCTGTTTGAAAACTCCACTCATTTATATCTTCATAAAATTTGTCAAGAAAAGGATTCTCACTTACAATCTCTTTCAACAAATGAAATTCAAAATGACTGGCGATCTTTTTTGCAAGTGAAGTCTTACCAATACCAATTGGACCTTCAACTGCAAGAAAAGGTACCTTCGTCATTATTATTCCTCCTTCAAATTAGATCCTTCATATTTTATCATACTTCATATGTTCCAACCATCACCATTAAAGTGAAACTTCATTTAATAAGAGGAACTTTTTATTCCCCACTAAATGGTATAGTTGAACGAATCGAGCTACTACCGGATGTTAGATCTTTCCACTTCGTATTAATGTGTTTCTAAAACCCTGAAGCATGATACATCAATACATCCAGCCTGTTACACTCGATAGTCGCGGCTACTTTCATAGCTATATAGTACATTCGCCTTTCCCAATTAAAAATTACTGCATTTACTATTATAAGCTCAACTTTCGTAACCTGAAACACAGGATACATCTTAAAAAAATTGAAAGAACTTCCATTCAGCGTAAGTGAAACTTTCATTTAGGCCCACAGTTTATTTAAGGAGAATGCCTTTTGTTGCAATACCATGCCTAACTATACACATCATCGACTATAAATCCCTGGTAAGATTGATTTTTTCAGGAGCGAGAGTTTAGTTATAAGGAAGATTTGAGGTGAAAGAATGCAACGACTGGAAAAATTTGTGGATCCTCTACCGCTTTTAAACACACTTCAACCAAGTAAAAAAACAAGGAATGGTGCACATTACGATATAACGATGGAAGAATTCCGGGCCAAATTACACCGTGACTTGCCGCGAACCACATTATGGGGATATAATAGGCAATTTCCTGGACCGCTGATTGAAGCATTCCGTGATGAACCGGTATCTGTAACATGGCATAATGAGCTGCCGAACAGACATATCCTGCCCGTTGATACTTCCATCCATGATTTGGATAAACTCCCTACCGTCCGTACAGTTGTCCATTTACACGGGATGGAAACAAAGCCAGAAAGCGATGGGCATCCTGATGCTTGGTATACAAGAAATTTCCAAGTTACAGGGCCAACATTTACACAACGGACGTTTCATTATCCAAACCATCAGCGCAGCAGCTTACTTTGGTATCACGATCATGCAATGGGACTGACAAGGCTCAATGTATATGCCGGGCTTGCCGGAATGTACATTTTACGGGATAAACATGAAGCATCCCTAAACCTCCCAAGTGGTGACTACGAAATTCCATTAATGATTGTCGATCGGAGCTTCCATCCAGACGGCTCCTTATCCTACCCAGCGCAACCAAATGACGCTGATCCCAATTTACCGAACCCTTCCATTGTGCCAGCATTTTTAGGAGATACAATTGTTGTAAACGGAAAAATTTGGCCATATTTGGAAGTAGAACCTCGGAAATACCGTTTCCGTATTTTAAATGGCTCCAACACGAGAGGTTACCGGCTGTCGCTTGATAATGGAGAGGTTTTACATCAAATCGGCTCAGATGGCGGGCTGCTTAGAAAACGCGTCGAAATGGAAGAAATCGGGCTGCAGCCTGCCGAGCGTATCGATGTCATCATCGATTTTTCGGAATTAGAAGGCCAAACGATTATACTAAAAAATAATCTTGGACCAGGTGCTGATCCAGCTGACGGAATGGGAGAAATTATGCAATTCCGGGTTACAGAAAAGCTAAAAAGTAAAGATACGAGTAATTTACCTGTTAACCTTTCCTATGTCCCTTCCTTAAAACAAGATGAAATTAAGACGGTCCGTTATTTAAAACTAGTTGGTTCCACTGATGAATATGATCGTCCTTTACTGCTTTTAAATAATCTGAAATGGCATGATCCAGTTACGGAAAATCCACAGTTAGATTCGACAGAGATTTGGGCATTCATAAACACAACCAACTTCTCCCATCCAATCCATATTCATCTTATTCAATTTCAAGTGCTGGATCATCAGACCTTTGATCTTGAACGATTCAATGAAGATGGGACCCTTTTGTTTACAGGAGCACCACAAGCTCCTCTTGCGAATAATCGCAGTTGGAAAGATACAATTGAAGTACCCGCTGGAACGATGACCCGCGTGATTGCAAATTTCGGTCCCTATACCGGTGAATACGTCTGGCATTGCCACATCCTCGAACATGAAGATTATGACATGATGCGCCCGTATCGCGTAATTACAGATGAAAGAAAGGACAAAAAATAATGAAACCGGCTGGAAAAACTAACACATTCCAGCTGGTTTTCATGCTTTCCATATTGATTTTGATTGATAAGAGTCAGAACGGACATAAGCGCTAGAATCTCTCACAACATCTTGTTTAAAATTTTCCTTTACAACGAAAAAATGGGACAGAGCCTCTGTCCCATTTGGATTAGATTGTGCGAATTCGGATTACATCCTCGATTGTATTAATTTCGGCTTCCATTCCTGGAATGACGTCCCCGTTCACTTTCTCGTCAATATCAATCATCGTATATGCCAAGTCACCACGGCTTTTGTTAATCATTGCCGCAATATTTAGACCCCTTTTAGAAATAATCGCACTAATTTGGCCGAGCATATTCGGTACATTATGATGGAAAACCGTAACCCGGCGCTTTCCTGTATAAGGAAGAAACGCATTCGGGAAGTTCACCGCGTTTTTAATATTACCTGTCTCTAGGAAATCTCTCACCTGGCGAGTTGCCATTCGTGCACAATTTTCCTCTGATTCAATCGTTGACGCACCAAGATGGGGTAATGTTATCGCATTTTCCATATGAAGTAAGCGATCATTAGGGAAATCAGTAATGTATTTACCGACACGGCCCTTCTCCAGAGCCACTTCAAGCGCATCTTCATCGACAAGCCCGCCACGCGAGAAGTTCAGAATATGGACGCCTGGCTTCATCTGTTCAAAAGCTTCCCTATTTAGCATACCTGCTGTCTCATTTGTAAGGGGAACATGAATTGTGATAAAATCCGCCTGTTCAAATACATCTCCAAGAGACATCGCACGCTTAATATTCCGGGATAGTTCCCAAGCCGTATCAACAGAAATATACGGGTCAAACCCAATAACATCCATATCAAGATTCAGTGCATCATTAGCAACCATCGCTCCAATTGCACCAAGTCCAATGACGCCTAGCTTCTTCCCTTTCGCCTCACGTCCGACAAATTGCTTTTTCCCTTGTTCAACGAGCTGCGGTACTTCTTCCCCTTTGCCTTTTAAATCTTTCACCCAATCGACTCCGTTAAACAGGTTACGAGAGGATGCCATAATAGAAGTAAGCACGAGTTCTTTTACGGCATTCGCATTTGCCCCAGGAGTATTGAATACAACAATACCTTGATTGGAACAAGTATCAACGGGAATATTATTCACACCCGCGCCAGCACGTGCGATAGCTTTTAAATTTCCACCGAATGCCATGTTGTGCATCGGATAACTCCGGACAACAATTGCATCCGGATCATTTGCTTCATTATCAATCGTGTAATCTTCTTCATTAAATATTGCGAGGCCTACCTCAGCAATATGATTCAACGTTTTAATTCTTTTTGTTTTGTCTAAAGTTATTGTTGTCATCTCTCTACTCTTTCTCCTTTTTACTCTTACTTTTCTTTCTAATCTCCACAACGCAGCCTAGAAACATAAAAAGAGACTGGAAAAAACCCCAATCTCAGAAAGATCTAGAAAACAACAAATAAACCTTTGTTGTTCTTCTGTCCTTTTGCCTGAGATTTTGAACCCTTCGGCGATGCATATGCATTCTCTCCAGAAGCCGCTCCCGTTATAGTGTCACCCATAACATTCGTCGCTTTTGAATATTCTATTCATTCAAGTCGCCTCCTTAAACATAAAAAGGCAAGGAGTTAAAAATCCCTTACCTCTGCCCAGGCGATCGACATGATTTCATTATGTGCTCCCCCGCGGTGGTCTCCGCGTTTCGCCAGTTACACATAACGTTTCAATTGTTGATGTTATCTTATCAGAATTAAATTATTTTTTCAATGGATAAACAGGGATTTTTTAAAGTTTTTCAATAATGGTCTTTCCCATTATAGACCGTCTCTTATATAATGTATTCACATTATTGTAGTTGTTTCGAAAGGGTGGACTTTTTGAATATTATTATCGAACCAGATTCGTTTAAAGGAAGCTTATCAGCAATGGAAGCAGCTAAAGCGATAGTCTAATGGGACTCCTTTTATGGATGGAAGAAGAAATTATGCGTTGTAAGGAGAATGTGATAAAAAAGAGAAAGAAACGCGCTTCATTATTACGTTTCTTTCTCTTTTTTACGTCCCGCAAAATGTTTGATAAGAAGTTCCGGTGTCATAATTTCTTTTCGCAAATTCCTTCTGTTCATCTGTATGGGCAAAGGGATTTTTCAAGAGATGAATTAATTCTTCTGCTGGCGTATAATCTTCCTTTTGAACAGCCGCTTCGATGGCGTCCTCTACCCACTTATTTCTCGGAATCAATGCTGGATTATGCTCATACATAAGCTTGTTGCTTGCTTCCTGCGTCTCGCTTTGTATTTTGATCCTTTCCTGCCATTTGATTTTCCACTTTTTAAATTCATCCATACGTCCAAGCGGAAAATCTTCTTCTTTGCCATAAGTTAACGCTAAGAACGTATTCGTATAATCGGCATGATAATGTTGCATCAACGTGAGCAATTCTTCAATGAGGGCTTCATCCCCTTCTCTTTCACCAAATATCCCGAGTTTCTGTCGCATCCCTTCCAGCCAATATTTCTTATATAAAGGACCAAATTCTGAAATAGCTTCTTGCGCATATTTCAAGGGTTCTTCCTTGCTCCTTCCGAGTAAAGGAAGCAGTGTCTCTGCAAAGCGCGCCAGATTCCATGCGGCAATGCTCGGCTGATTCCGGTAGGCATAACGCCCATTCACATCAATCGAACTGAATACAATATCCTGATGATACGCATCCATGAAAGCACATGGACCATAATCAATTGTTTCACCGCTGATCGTCATATTATCGGTATTCATCACGCCATGAATAAACCCGACGAGCTGCCATTTCGCGACTAATTGCGCCTGCCGATCCAACACGTTTCTCAAAAAAGCGAGGTACGGATTTTCCGCATGTTTTACTTCTGGATCATGCCGCTCAATTGTATAATCAGTAAGTTGCACAAGTTCATCTATTTCACAGAAGTGGGCTGCAAATTGAAATGTACCTACCCGAATATGACTGGAAGCCACCCTCGTCAAAATCGCACCCGGGAGTATCGTCTCCCGGCGAATCCCTTCCCCTGTCGTCACTACAGCAAGGCCCCTTGTAGTAGGGATATTTAAGCCATGCATCGCTTCACTAACCATGTACTCCCTAATCATTGGCCCAAGTGCAGCCCGGCCATCACCACCACGGGAATAGGCTGTCCTCCCTGCACCCTTCAGCTGGATATCGAAGCGTTTGGAGTCAGGTGTCACTTGTTCCCCAAGCAGTACCGCACGTCCATCACCGAGCATCGTGAAATGACCGAATTGGTGACCGGCATAACTTTGAGCTAGCGGTATCGCATTTGGCGGGAGAGCATTTCCCCCATAAATAGCGATTGCTTCATCACTTTGCATTTCTTCATTATTGAGACCAAGTGCTTTTCCAAGTTCCTCATTATAAAAAACAAGTTGAGGATTCGCCACCGGGTTCGGCCTCAATTTTTGATAAAAAGTTTCAGGGAGTTCCGCGTACGTGTTCTCCAAGTTGAAATTAAATAAATTCGTCATAAGCTCTCCTTTTATAGCTTGTCATTACCCTTTAGTATACTTGGTAAGGACTAGATTATTCCAATGTGAAAACTTGACTCAATAATTAAATCCCCTTCTCTTGAAAAATCGCTCCTACTCCTGTATAGTAAAAAGTAATTGCATAAGTTGAATGTTTTCTAGGGTTCCGCAACTTTGTTGGTCTGAGACCGAGAGAAAACTCGCAGCTTTGCTGTGCCACGGAAGGATAAAAGCCTGGGAGATACTGTATTTTCACAGTTTCTCCCAGGCTTTTTTGTTTTTCGGAAATTCTTATTTTGGAGGTGCAATACAATTGAATAAAGAATGGATGAAAGTGATTATTGCTGCTTTCTTTGAAGTTTTTTGGGTGATTGGTTTAAAACACGCACAAGATTTTTGGACTTGGGCTGGAACGGTTGTCGCCATCTATATCAGCTTCTATTTAATGATTATGGCTGGAAGGAAACTCCCGGTTGGTACGGTCTATGCGGTTTTTGTCGGTTTAGGAACAGCGGGAACCGTTTTTTCTGAGATAGTATTCTTTGGAGAACCATTCGGGTTAGAGAAAGTAATATTAATTCTTATTTTATTAGCAGGTGTCGTTGGTTTGAAATTAGTGACACCGGATAACGTTAGGGAAGGCGGTGAATCCTAATGGCATGGACTTCGTTAATTTTGGCAGGTATATTTGAAATGTTCGGTGTTGCTATGATCAATAAATTGCATATCGACCGAAACTTTAAAGCATTAGCTTTGTTGATTCTTGGATTTGGGGCTAGTTTTATTTTTCTTGCATATGCCATGGAGACGCTTCCGATGAGTACAGCTTATGCAGTTTGGACAGGGATCGGCGCTTCCGGCGGAGCAATTTTAGGTATGTTAATATACGGAGAATCCAAGGACTGGAGAAGGATTGTTTTTATTAGTATGGTACTAGGTGCTGCAGTTGGTTTGAAGCTGATTTCATAAAACTTCATAAATCATAACTCAACATTTGCCGTCTGAAACAGTTATGTATTCCTTGGCTATCTAAAGGTCCGCAGTCCCGACACCTCTCACTTTCCGTTAAGTGGCTGTGAGCCTCGACGCATAGAATGTGCTCATGCAGACGTTGCCACATACAAGAGCGTTCTTAGACCGCCTCGGGCTAAGCGCTAAGGGGGCTCACCTTACTCTAATGGGAAAACTACTGGGGGTTATTTTCCCATTCGCATGCTCACCTTACTTTAATGGGAAAACTACTGGGGGTTATTTTCCCATTCGCATGTTCAGCTTACTTTAATGGGAAAACAACCTGGGGTTATTCTCCCATCAGCATATTCAGCTTACTTTAACGGGAAAACTACTGGGGGTTATTTTCCCATTCGCATGCTCAGCTTACTCTAATGGGAAAACTACTGGGGGTTATTCTCCCATCAGCATGTTCAGCTTACTTTAATGGGAAAACTACTGGGGGTTATTTTCCCATTCGCATGCTCAGCTTACTCTAATGGGAAAACTACTGGGGGTTATTTTCCCATTCGCATGCTCAGCTTACTCTAATGGGCAAACAACTGGGTTTTATTTTCCCATCAGCATATTCAGCTTACTTAAATGGGAAAACTACTGGGGGTTATTTTCCCATTCGCATGCTCAGCTTACTCTAATGGGAAAACAATAGGGAACTATTTTCCTATTAGGACGCTTACCTCGCTCTAATAAGAAAACAAACGATCCCTATTTTCCCATATGCATCATTAGCTTACTTAACTGGGAAAGTATCCGTCCACCGGGCAACTGAACGGTAATCAGGACACCAAAATAATGACAGCAAGATACTTACGTTGAATGAAAGCATTCATTCATTTTGAGAAGACTTTTTTAATTAATAACGGTTAGGGGCGCTTAATTAGGATGATTTGCTTTAATATTTTCAGGGTGCAAAAGTTGAGTCATAAAAAAAGCTGAAATGGCTAGGACATAACTATTCTAAAATGAGTTAAATCCACACAAAGGCGCAAGCGCCCGTGTTGTTATGTCCCAGCCACTTTCCTCATCTGCTTGATGATCGATACAATAGCAAGTCCAACAAAGGTTCCGATACATAAGAATATAATCGGCAAGAAAACAGGACCAATTAACGCACCGAATATTCTCAAGGTGGAGGAGTAGATTAATCCAATTGTTCCGAAGTATGCGCTGAAAACAAATGGGAGAAAAGAGTAAGGAGACCTCGCTCCTCCTGCATCCCGATAAGCATCCCAAATGGCAAACATATATACACATGGATAGAACATAAGCCAAAGATAATTCGTCTCCGCAATGGCCGTTTGCATCTCTCCTCGGAAACTATAAATGATCACCTGATTCAAATTTGATTTCACATTAATCATGAATTCAGCTGTAATGAAGATAAGACCTTTCACGATTTTCCCATTCAACAATTGTCCAAAACCCGGCAGAGCAATACTCCAAAATATTTTTTCAAGCGGTGATTGCTTCATCCTTTCACATCCTACAGATTAAACGTTTGATAGCATATTAATTATGTTTGTTTTTGCTTTTCGCAAGCTTCTCTTTATCCACTGTACCTGGAGGTTGCTCCAACCATCCGTTTTCAATCATAATCTCTGCTCCATCTTTCGCATATTGTGCTACTTCAAGGGATAAACGTTCATAATTCACGATAAGATCATGCCGCTGACTTGCTCCAGCAGCCGTTGCATAATTTCCAATTCCTAACGCACACAACTCTGCGAACAAGAACATCCCTAACTTTTCCGAGAAAGGGGGAATCGTTGAATCCGTTATGGAAACATCTGATGAAAGAGGTGCTAGCAAATCATTGTCGGAAAGTATCTTAGCAAAGATTCCAATATGTTTTTTCGTAATATCTCTCCCTCTTAGCATCCAGTTCTGCACCTTCTCAACGGCAGAGACTTGCGCAAAGCTTATTGCAAGCTTCCCTCCAATCATATTCGTCCGTACGTTCATATGAAGATAAGATATTTCCACTGCATTTAGTGGTCGCTTATTACTGAATGGATTCATTCCACTAAAATATTTCTTGCTGTCAATCATGTCTGCTTTTGTTGGATAAGGAATATATGGAGGCCGCACAAATAAACCTTTATCTACGGAAATATCCGTTGCCCTATCATACAACTCCAATACTCCCGTGATTCCTTCCTTAAAAATAGTTTTAATATCTTTCCTGGCACTCGTGGTGATAAAACCACTGTACGCAACTAATCCAACCCTAGTCAAATGCCCAATATATTCAAGCATAAGCCCGTCGGTATATAAGCGCGGTGCATTCAGATTGACATCTTCCTTACCAAAGCCAGCTGGCAGCGGGAGCTTCTCCATAATAAAAAGTTGGTCTAATTTATTCACATGTGTACTTATAAAATCATAAGTTTGTTGGACAAGTGATCGGATTTCCGAATCCTCAACGTCTTTTAAAAAATATTCTAATATACATTGATTCATACTGTCATTCATGTAGGATGTCCAAATTGCTGCGATTTCAGATGATGTTAGTTGTGTATTAGAGTTAGTCATAACATTACCTCCAGCGAATAATTACAAGCACCTTTATTCTTCACATATAATGTAAAATGATACATAAAAGAGCGCGCATTTTAATTAGCGCGCTCTTTAGCAAAGTAAGTATGACCGTTTACTCCTCTTCCTCTGGATCGTTTATATCTCTTCCATTCTTACTCAATTCAAACAATCCTGTGGCGGCAAGTCCACTAATTCCTCCAGCCCAGCTGCGGACAAGAAGGTCTGCTCCAAGAAATGTTGCAGACGCTCCAAGCGCAACACCAATAAAAATGGATGCTAAAGGTAAATACCGCTTAGGCACTATTTTGGAAACTTTTAATGCCTGAACAATGCCTGTTGTAACAGGAGCGATTATTGTCCCCATCATAAGAATCTCTACCATGGCTAACCACCTCACCATCATTATATGAAAAGCAAAATAAAGATGTCTCTGCATTTGACATAGATGATAGTTAATTGCTCGCTGATATACTAAAAAGGTGTGTCTCCTAATCATAAGAGAATACACCTTTTATTAAACTTCTGTCATTCCTATCTTCCTAATCTTCCGGTCCATAAAACTTCCATAAAATAATCCCTTGTACAATCAAGCCACCTATAGCCATATACAACCAAATCGATAACATTGGGTTAGTCCACATTGATTATTATTCTCCCTTCCGAATCAGTATCCTACGATTAAATAAAGTGAAACTTCATTCAGTGAGGGTCTCCACTGAATGTTAGTCGAACAGGATCGGGATTTACGGACTGTATATCTCCTCCACTTTCACATGTTGGGCTTCCTTCATGTTTAGAGGTGGGGGTATTACAGACCGTCAATGCGTGATTACGCAGTCTGATCATCTGGGCGCTTTAATACATTAGCCAAAATGCTCATTACAGCAATCCCCACACAAGTTGCCCACCCTCCAGCTGCGAGTGGACTGGATTCAATTCCTGTGAATACGATCATTAAATAAGATACAAGCCCAATAACCATAGACGCTTCCGCTGCACGTGGAGAGGCTTTTTTCCGGCTGAAAACAGCGTACATAATAGGACCAAGCGTGCCCGCAGAAACTCCGGAAATCCCAATCCACATCAAGTCGCCAAGAAATGGAGGCGGACTTAATACGAGAAAGCAGGCAAGTATTCCAATAACAATAACAGCCCAGCGACTAATACTCATAGCCGTCTTTTGCATCTGTTCATCGGTTACTTTAACAATTCCTCGTTTAACTAAAAATTTTCTATAAATGTCATTCGCAAATACAGTAGACATGACGACGAATAATCCGTCTGTCGTTGATAGGGCAGCAGCCAAAATCGTAACTACAACTAATGCTCCTAAAAACGCCGGCATGCTCCACTCTACATAAGCAAGTAAACCTAGGTCAGCATTTTGCAACTCTGGTACAGCAACACGACTATAGAAACCACCGAATAAAACAAGTAAGCAAAGCACCGTAGTAATAATATAAACAATAAACATTTTTCGTAAATCACTAGGTTTTTTAAGTGATAAGACTTTGTTGAATAGTTGTGGCTGAGATGCAAAAGCAAATTGAATGATAAATAAACCTAGCACTGCTGAAAAGGCATAGTAATTCGATTCTGGATTGAAAACCTTTAATAAATTCCCGTCTTGTTCTTTGAAGTTCTCGGTAATGTTAGAAAAAGCCGCATTAATATTTCCGTCACCGAATATAACAATAGCGGAAATAAATACAATTACAGCAACTATAATCATTAACATCGCTTGGATGGCGTCCGTATAAACGTCAGCATAGGAACCCCCTACGAACACATACGCTATAACAATAACAGCAATAATAACTAGTCCGATGCCATAACTAGTCCCCACAATTTTCTCGAAAATTTGTGCACCTGCGGAGAATTGAGCAGCGATATAAAATAGATTAAATAACATGATAAGTCCGGAGCCAACTCTTAGAAAGTCACTGTTATAATAGTCTCCAAGCCAGTCGGGAAGGGATAAGGAACGTTGCTTTGTATTAACTTTTCTGACCATTTTTCCAACTGTAAGAAAGCCGATGGGAGTTGCTACACATAACGATAAATAAAGCCATAAATTACTGAATCCCCAGGCATGCGAATATCCTGGATACCCCATAAATGTCGCAGCACTCATTACCGTTGCAGCGAAGGATAAGCCTAAGACAACAGGCCCTAAATTTGCTCCACTTATGGCAAAGTCATCAATTGTTTTCGTCCTTTTCGTCGCAACGACGATAACTATAGCCATAACTAAAATAAAAATAATCAATTGAATCCAGAACCATGTTGATAACATCGTTTCACTCCTACTGACCATAATATTTCCGAAATAATTTTTAATTGACTTTAATAGGCAATAATACAATTCCTGGAGCATAAAGTGTTTGTACTATCAACATATCAAAAGGGGGAAGGTTTTATGAATGATTTTTTATCTAAGGAAATCCACAGTCTGGCAAAACAAATAAAGAAGGGTGAAATCTCTCCAGTACAACTCGTTAAAAGCACAATTGACCGAATTAAAAAAACAGACCCCACATTAAATGCTTATATTACAGTGAATGAGGACAAGGCTCTTAAAGATGCAAATGAGATGGAAAAAGAAATCAAGCAAGGCAACTATAAAGGACCTCTGCATGGCATACCTATTGGGATTAAAGATAATATCTTTACAAAAGGGATTAAAACAACGATGGGTTCCGAAATATATAGGAATTTCTCACCAAAAGAAAATGCTTTCGTAATTAATAGATTAATCAAAGCAGGTGCCATTATAATCGGTAAAAATAATACACATCAATTTGCCTTTGGTCCGACTGGAGACCGTTCTCATGTTGGACCGGCACACAATCCTTATAATATAAAGAAAATGACAGGCGGATCCAGTGGGGGATCAGCTGCTGCCGTGTCAGCATATCTATGTTTCGGCGCCTTAGGAACCGATACAGGTGGTTCCGTCCGGGTTCCAGCATCTTTTTGCGGAATTGTAGGCATGAAACCGACATTTGGAAGTATTAGTAATCGGGGTGTCTATCCCCTTTCTTGGTCACTTGATCATGTTGGACCACTGACAAGATCTGTAATTGATAATGCTTTGCTATTAAATGAGATGGTTGCGTACGACCGAGAGGATCCCAAGTCTATTCGACGGAAAAAAGAAGATTACACTCGCCTATTAGGGAAAGATATGAAAGGAAAAATAATCGGTATCCCCACAGCTTATTATTACGAAGATATTGATGAAGAAATTCAATTTGCCATTAAAAATGTGATTCAAACATTTGAAATGCTTGGAGCAGAAATAAGGCAAATTAAACTCTCCATTAGTGAGAGAAGTTTAGAGGCACAACGGATAATTCTGCGAACGGAAGCCTACGCTGTTCATGAGAATAACCTTAAGGAATACCCGGACCTCTGGGATGAGGAAGTCAAAGAAAGATTACAAACAGGTCTTCTAGCAAAAGGCTTTGAATTCGCCCGTGCACTCCAAAATAGAGAATTAGCGAAAAAGGAATTCAACGAGGCATTAGACGATTGTGATATTTTACTCACGCCTACCATGTCTATTTTGCCACCCGATATTGGAAGTCGGGATGCAACAATTACGAATGGGTATGGGAATCATATCCGCTCAACTATTACGAAACTCACGTCCCCGACTAATTTGAATGGGTTCCCTAGCTTAACTGTTCCATGCGGCTTTTCAAAAGACAGCCTACCTATCGGAGTACAGCTTATAGGAAAAGAATTTGACGAAGCTACTTTGTATCAATTCGGCTTTGCGTTGGAGCAGGAAATCTCCCAAGAAATCAATAAAAAACGTCATTCTATTATGTTGTCTTTATAAACAGTCGTCCCCATTCCTGATCCAATTTTTAAGCCCTGAAGATACAAAAGCATGGATCCGATAAACTACTAACCGCCGTATTTTCCACACGTAATGTGTCATCTTTTCCATTCATGAAATTTAAAAACACAAAAAGCAGTGAGTATATCGCTTTGCTCACTGCTTTCATAATTACTTTTAACAAATAGATTCTTTTTTATGTTAATACATTAGTTTATTTTATTCTCGACGATCCAGGCTTAAGTCTTTTTGATTTTTATTTTCCTGTTGAATCACTTCATTGAAAAGATTATCATTTGGATTGTTCGGGCGATGAAGAAGTGGCGGCAATTGTTGTTGCGCTGCTAAGGATTGCAGGTCCCTAAATGTAACAGGCTTTGCTTCATCCACTAATTCATAGCCTAATTGACCACTAATTTCTATTGTACAAGTTTTCACATCGGTTATGGAAGATATCCCCTGTTCTCTTAATTTAGATTCTAATTGGTCAACGGACATACGCAGCTTTTTTAAATTCCTACTTAAAACTTGTCCGTTTTGGATAACTAGTATTGCTTTACCCATTATCCACTTTTCTGCAAAATCAAATTTTACCGAAAGAAATTGGACAGTGATCAATAGAGCAATGAATAAACATAAAACCAAAATTGTTTTCCATAATCCATCCTCCCCCACCCCATGTCCAATCATAGAAGCCATTGCCAAAAGCGTAATAATTTCAATACCAGTCATTTCACTTGCCGTCTTCTTACCAACGAATCTCATTAAAAAGTATCCAACAACCAAAATGATAAAAGCTCTTAACAAAAAACTCATATCACAGGGTGACCTCCTTTACGAATTTCCAAGGATAAAATGGCTGTTTATTCTTGCGTCAGTAGACATTCCGAAACGCAACTATATTTATAAAAGTTTCGTCACTCTCTCTCAATCATTTTGCCCGAACATGAGCAAATCATCCGTTTAAATTATAATAGTTGTCCTTTTTGTTCAGGGTCTCACAAGACCGTTGAATATTTAAAATAATGCTACCCTCGTATTTTATACTTTCCTATATCATAAGAAAAAGCACCCATCCCTTGATAATCAAAAGATTGGCGCTTTCTTAAATTCGTTATTCCGATTGGTTAATAAGCAATTATAGAAAAAATACCGCAATAAAAGTCATCACAATTAAACCAATAATAACAGGGAAAAAGTTTTTACGAACGAGGTCCATGACAGAAACTCCACAGAAGCCAGCAATTGCAATCAATGACGACCATGCGATAATCGTTCCTCCACCAGTCCATATTGCCCCCATTTGTCCAATTGCCGCTAATGTTGACACGTCAATCGAACTTGTTTCCAGTGAAGCTGCAAGAGCTCCTGTAAGTGGCAAGCCAGAGAAACCTGAGCCATCGAGTCCTGTGATGATCCCAATAATCAACATACTTAATCCTGCGAGCAGTGCACTCTGCGGTAAGTATTCCTGTGTAGAAGTAACAAGGTCAAACAATAATGCAGGCCCTTCTTCTACGCCTAAAATATTACCAGAAAAGTCAGGGCTGCCTAAAAAGAAAAAGCCTGCAATTGGAATAACCGGGCCCATTGCTTTAAAAGCAAATACAAAGCCTTCCGTAATATGATTACTAATATAGTCCAGGGCATGATGCTTTCCAAAAGCAACGGTCGATAACAATAAAAGTATTACCGCAACGCCACCAATAAAAGCAGCGCCATCTCCCCCGACCAATTCACTGCTTCTTGAAAAAAGCTTATTGTACATCATATATATAACAACAATAAGAAGGGATAAAGGGACTAAAATTGCAAAAATCTTGCTCCAAGTAGTTAAATGAGTTGTTCTTACTTTATTTGTAGAGGTTTCGGAGGTTTGTAATGTTTGTAAGTCCACTTCGTTTAGCGGATCATCTTTGGAACGGATGGATTTCCGGTAAAATAGATAGGCTAAAAGAATTGCTACACCACCAGCAATCAATGACATGACAAGCGCTTTATCGGCTACAGACTCAGCATCGATGCCAGCAGATGCTGCCGATAGACCCGGCGCCACTTGCACAACATAATCTGATGATAATGCCATTCCCTGCCCAGCAAGCGCAATCGCAACTGCAGCTATCATAGCTGGTAATCCCGCCCGCACAGCAGCTGGTACAAGTAACGCACATATTAATGGTACAGCAGGTGTCGGCCAAAAGAACAAGGATATAATATACGTAACTCCTACCAATACGAAAAAAGAAATATGTCCGTTCACCATAAATCTCTGGATGGGCTGGATCATTCGCTTATCCGCACCTAAATCACGTAAAGAATGAAGGAGCGCCAACATAAACGTAATAATTAAAAATATACTAAATAACTCCTGTGCAGCAACTAAATTCGCATTGAAAATGGAAGTAAATCCGCTGATAATATCCCCTTTATACACCCATGCAATGACAAATGTTCCGAGTAAGGTTAGTAATACAACACCTTTACGGAAAATCATCGTCATAATAATCAAAAGCGTAAACAAGCCGTATAATAAATGAGAAATGGTCAGTTCCAAATGCACACATCCTCTCATATAACATGCAATAGCCTATGCAAGAATATGAGGAAATGCTCCTGGAAACTTCCTTGTATTCATCACGTTCAATATGTGTATAGAATTGACATGTCTTCTAGGGAGAGACGATGATTTAAACAGCATTATCGTTAGATGTTAAGCCATCTCTGCTTCTTGAATAATTAGAAACCTGCTTCTCCGCAATCAAATTGTCTAATATTTTTTTACTATTTCCTAATGCCACCTGCATCACCGGGCCAAGTGCAAAGACCATAACTACAGTACCGACACCAATCGGTCCGCCTAATAAAAATCCAGCGACCGCAACACTAACTTCCATCATCGTACGTGCAACTCGTATACTTAATTTAAACTTTTTAACAATGAGCAGCATCAGACTATCTCGCGGACCTGCTCCTAAATTTGCTGAAATATAAATACCCGAACCACTACCTAATAATAAAATGCCGAGAATAAAACTGACCAGTTGCAGCGTAAATGTATGTGGATCGGGAATCAGCCAATTAAAAAAATCGATAAATAAACCGACCGAAACCATATTTAAAAAGGTACCTAGTTTTGGAAATTCACGTAAACCAATAGAAGCAATCGTAATTACGATAATCCCTGCGATAATGGACCACATGCCAATCGATAACCCGAGATTTTGAAATAGACCAATATGCAACACATCCCAAGAGCCCACACCAAACCGCTGACCTTTGATGGTTAACGATACTCCGAGACCTAGCAGCATAATTCCGATAAAAAAGAAAACCCAGCGGTAAACAAAAGCTTTTTTCATCTACATCCTTCTTTCTATTTAGATACGGCAAAAATCTGCATTAATATTTATTCAACTAATCTATTATAGCTAATAAAGCTTTTTACGAGAAATTAGTTGCTTGGTAAGTGGTTAATTGAACCGTAAACATCCAGCTTTCCTATTTTGGGAAAATTACAATTTTATTTGTTTTTCTTAAATTATTAAGCTACAATCTTATTGAACTATGTGTAGTTATCAATTAAAGTGGTTAAAAAAGTTCCTTCCTAAAAATAAGTTACTTTACGAGGGGGAGTAAATTGAAAATAGCAAAAGTGTTAATTATACTTATAAAACATTTGATTTGATGATTATTGCAGTGAAGAAAGATGAAATAAACAGATATGATGGTACGGTTTGCAAATACTGAGCCTGCAAGTGCATCATTTAAAACCACTGGCAGTGAAAAGTAAATAGCTATTGGAAGTTAGCTTCCAATAGCTATTATTTGTTCTAGTTTAACGCTTTTTCCACACATCTTCTTTGTCTTACTACGGAGGGAAACTCAAACCCGCTTAAAGCCCCCCTAATACCTCCCAATATAGCTCATCGTATCTATCCCATTCATTAAATCATAATGCCGCAGTTTTAACTCGAACAAGAAAAGAGGATCTTGATAGATTTCAGGTTGTTCACGCATCTCATTTAAAGAACCGTTCTTTTCTTCAATAGCTGCTTGTACTTCCTCTATTATACGATGGAGCTTTTCCTGTGGATTGAAGAAAAACTTGTTTACATCCCATCCGATGGATTCCTCAAAAAACTGTAATTGCTGGGTAAATGTTTTTGTCATTTCCTCCGCGACTTCACTGTAATCAGCATTCTCGATATAGTCCCTATACCTCCCGAGGAGCATCTCTTTATTTTTTGACAGGGGAGCTAACAGTTTTCCAGCTCCTTTTAATAACAACTGGGAAGGATTATTCCGCAACAAAATATTTACTTCTTCAAAGCGTAATAATCCCCTTGATATCCGCTCGATATCCCGCTTCCAGTCATCCAATATTTTAAAGTCACCTGACAATACAACTTTCTCTTGTTTAAATTGCTGGTTTATATTTTCACTCACTTCATCAAATAGCATCTGGCTTTCTTGAAACTCTCTTTCGCAAGTATCTAACCATTCCTCTGTCACAGATTTAAATTCGGCTAAGACTTCCTTTTCCATGTACTGTGCCATCCGGTTATTCATTTCTTCATTCAATACAAGATGAAGTTTGGAAAAGTCGCTGTCCTCTTTCACTAAATCGGAACAGTTCTTGAGTAACTCAGGTAGTTTAACTTGCGCTTTCTCCATTAATTTATTCTTTAAATCACGGAACGAACTTATCATGATGTTGGCCTTATCTTTCTCCACATCAAGTATCTCTTGATGGAAATCATGCAGTTCTGTTAAGACCTCCTCACTCCAATCAATTTCCCGCAAAATAACATTCTCGAGCTCTGCCTGCTGGTCTGAAATGTATGCTAATGCATCTTTAATAACTTCTCGAATCCTTGTTGGGCCTACCTCTTCTATTTTATATTCATCTAGCCTAGATCCCATAAATTCTGTTAACCCTTCTAGTAAACCTTCTTTCTCCGCCCACACTTTAATAGAATCCAAAAGCTTTATTCCTTCTTCTTTGCCACTTTGATCCGGACTTGCATTTTTAAACGCTTGTTCTGCTTCCTGAATCAATGATGTATCCATCGCTGAAGGGAAAAGCTCATTCCAGGCTAGTATTGCGGCCGAAGAGATGAGACGATCGGAAGTCGAAGATACCGCTAACCAATTCGTTAAATGATCTTGCACTAAATTTGAAACATCATTTATTAAAAATCTACCACTAATTAAATAATAGTACCCTTCTTTAAATAGACTTGGTAGTTTCCTCCAGTTGTAAGAGGCTTCCATGTTTTGGTACAAGAGAAGCTGGTTCACCTCTTCTAGCCAACGAAAATAATACTCGCTTTGCTTAAAGCTCCTCCATAATCCATCCGTCAAACGTTCAAAATGATATTTATCAATAGAGTATAATGTAACTAACACGTTATTGAAATAAGCAGGATCATGGTTAGATGTGACGCCAAGGTTGGCATACCCTTCTAATACCTCAAACCAGGACAGAGATTCCGTCCGGATTGCTTCATTAACTGCAAGTTCGATTGCACTATCCCAATCTTTGATACTCTCAAAATAACGCTTTGCTATTTCTGTTACATCAGCATAATCTGGATTCAATTGAACCGCTTTTTTAATGATATCAACGGACTTTTCCATTTGGTCTTGTTGGATATACAGCGAGAAAAGTTGCAGCATGACTTCTGTTTTTAATGTAACGGAATCCGTCTCCACTTCCTTATAAAACTTCTCTGCGTACTCCAATAACCCCATTTCCATGTGCGCATCTGCTATATTTTTCTGTCCCCATGGTATTAAGGATTTGTCTAAAGGGTGCTGCCACTTATAAATCGCAGCTTCATAATCTTGATTCAAGAAATAAACTTCTCCTTGAGCAAAACGGATTGCAGACAGTTCAGGCTGTTCCTTCTTCATTTCTTCCATATACATCTCACCCAGTATCTTGATTGGGTGCTCTTTTTCTTTTTCATTTTCATCTATAATCGTTTGATAATAGGATTTCATAATTAATTTATTCTCCATCGTTACGATCATTCCTTTCTTCGGATACATAACTTATACTATTCATCCATTCACGTATCAATCACCAAAGTTTACTATAGGATGATAAAGGGCACAAATCTTATCCTCATTAAAGAATAATTACCCCCATCTGGTCCGCTTCTAACAGCGCAAAAATTATGACTAGAGCGCCATTCCTATCGCTCTAGAAATAGCGCTCCATAATTACGATAAAATAAAACCTCATTCAGTGGGAGTTTTTGCTCTTTTCCCACGGAGTGTTAATTGAATAAATTAGGTTGTTAGCGCTCCTTATCTACCCCCCTAAATTGTTTTAATTTATCTACCCATTTTCAGCATAAAAAAGAATAGCCAACGGTAAATATATGCCTTGGTCATCTATATCATTCTTTTAATATACAGCAGAAAAAACTTATCCTTCATCTTTAATATTTGTTCAATTAATTTATTATAGCAGATAAAGCTTTTTCAAGAAATTAGTTTCCTAGCGGTTTCTTTGGATTAGTGGAAACCCAGCCACCAACAGCACGCTTCTTAGGGTCACCTTAATAACTTACGGCTTGAGGTTCCATACCTGCACTGTTACGCTATTCCCGGAAAAACGTATCGTTCGGTGTTATTTTGACTGCTCTGCATTAAGGTTGAAACTTCGGTTTGAACAATAAAAAAGGATCAGTCCCCTCCCATGCTAACACTTTAGCACAGCAAGGAACTAATCCCATAACTTCAAAGCCTCGCTTGGATAAGACAAGTGCTCTGACCGCTCATCTTACTTCAAGTTTTCAAAAACATCAACTGCTGCTTGTGCAACTTGGATATCATGCTCAACAGCACTTCCACTTGCACCAACAGCCCCAATCACTTTATCATTTTCAACTAAGGGGATGCCTCCGCCAAAGAGAACTAACCGCCCATTATTTGTCGTGTTTAATCCATAGAGTTCAGCGTGCGGAACAGTCGCTTCAGCTAAATTGGATGTTGGCATTTTTAAAGCAACAGAAGTCCACGCTTTATTTTGTGCGATGTCAACGCTAGCCAACCAGGCATCATCCATACGATGTACTGCGATAAGATTTCCACCCTCATCCACAACAGAGATAACCATTTGTATTCCAAGTTCTGCTGCTTTTTTCTCGGCACCTTCGATAAGTTGCTTTGCTAACTCAAGATTCATTTTCGTCATGTACTACACTCCTCCCGCCCCTTATTGTAGGAATTTTATAAAAACCATCTCTATCCTTAGTATAAAAGTTACTTTCCCTTCCGTAAAATAGCTAATACTGATATTCCTCCATCTGTAAAACTGATATCATTCTTTTAAATTAGAAATAGGACTGTAAAAAGTTATAAAAAAATCAGTGGGTAAGAAAACACCCACTGATGTATGTTTTTTATATGATAAAAAGAACAAAGTTGCCTTCAAACGGAATATTCTTTAATTGCCGAGATATCTACATTTGGATTAACGAACGGACGGGGAATTTCATTTTCTAATATATGAATGGTATCAATAAACTTTTGCAGCGTTTTTGTTAAATACGTATCTGCCTGTCTAATGAAGACAGTTGATATCTCACTATATTTTTTAGGTACTGGGTAACACCGAACATCCCCAGCTACTTTAAATAACGAACAGTGGATTTGGGTACAAGACTGATCCCAAGCCCAGCTATCACACTTTCCAGAATCGTTTCCAATGTTCCAAATTCCATTACTTTAGCATTCACAATTCCGCTATCATGTAACCAATTCTCCAGCCGCGCTCGATAACTGCATCCCTTACTAAAAACAAGCATTGGCCTATTTTTCAAACTGCTATAACTAACTTCTTTGTTATCTGCTATTAAAACGAGTTCTTCCTTAAAAACTTCAATCTGCTCAATATCGGGGTGCCTCCCAAATCCTGTAACAAAGGCACCGTCTAATTTGCGATTCAAAATATCATTTATTAAATCATTGTTAACACCCGTTTTTAGTGTTAACTCCACATTGGGATAATTTTTATGAAAGTTGGATAAAATCATCGGTAGCTTCGTGACGGTCTCAACAGTCCCAATCTCGAGAGTACCTGAGGGATTGCTACATTCTTGAAATTCTTTCTTCATCTCTTCTATCATGTGTAAAATCTTCTCTGAATGGACTAAAAGCCTCTTTCCTTCCGAATTTAATGTCGTTCCTTTACTATGACGATCAAATAGTCGTGTTTTCAAACTTAATTCTAATGACTTAATTCGAGAAGTGATATGAGATTGTACATAATTAAGTTCATCTGCAGCTTTACTAATACTTCCATTACGAGCAACACTTTAAAAAATTAGCAAGTCTTTAATTTCCATTCTTTCCCTCCTTGTCTACTCTACCGCTCAGTATTTGTGATGGCATCTGTCATTATAAATCGTTATACATGATTTACTTCCATTTTATAGCACTTCTTAGTTTTAGACAAATTACAATTATCAGACATAGGAGACAAGAAAGAATGAAGAACCTGAGACAAGGAACTTATAAACTATATAATAAAGACAGATTAAGTTCTTATAAAAATAAGCTTCCTTATCACTCTATAAGCGTGATGTTTACTGTTTTTCTTCCCCAGTTGTATGCTTCTTCTTTTGTTGGGAGATGTACATCTATTTTATTTCCTTTGATAGCTCCACCTGTATCACCTGCCACAGCATATCCATAGCCTTCTACATAGACTTGTGTACCTAGCGGAATAACATTAGGATCTACAGCAATAACTTTTGCGTAAGGGTCGTTATTCAGATTAATTCCAGTTGCAGTAATACCAGAACAGCCGGAACAGCCTGCAGTATAGGCGGTTGCTTCAACAGCAAATGTTTCTCCTCTAACTTCCCCGGTTGTTGTTTCCTCAACCTTGTTGGCCGATTCAACTTGCTCTTCTACTGTCTCTTGACTCTCTTCCGCTGAATCCTGACTCGCTTCCACTGCCTCTTGATTCTCTTCATTTGCGTCAGTACCTGTCTCAACTTCCGGTTCATCTGCTGTTTGCTCCGACTCTTCACTTACTGTTGGTTCAACTCCCACACCATTCACATTTAAACGCTGTCCCGTTATAATTAGGTCGGAGGGTAGATTATTCCATTCCCTCAGTTTATCGACCGTTACATCATCACTATAGGAATTACTAATATGTGTCAGAGTATCTCCCTCTTGCACAATATAAAACTCTGCCTCCGTCTCTACTCCGAGTTTCAATACTTGTTTCGGATGAATTAATGACGATTTGAGTCCATTTATTTCCATCAATATTTCAACAGTTGTATTATTTTCATTCGCTATTTTCCAAAGACTGTCTCCCTTTTGTACCTCATAATCAGCTGCTGACACTGAAGTCGCAGCAATCCCTATAATAACCAGCCCTATCAATACGGATACTAACTTTTTCATTAGTAGTCCCCCTTTTGTTATTGATTAAGTCTAATCCTAGCACAGGGGGACACGTCTGTGGTTACAGCTCGTTTAAGAGGTTATTACAAATAATCGCAATATATTAAAAATTGGATAAATATTTATCAATTAGTTCTATTTTCTTTTTTTAAACATATAAGAACCATCTCTATCCTTCACTCTTAGGATATGTCACACATTTAATCGTAGTTTACCACTAACGGCGAACTATGGGTATATCAAAATGCATATCTATGGGGAGGAAACTCAGTTTCTTCACAGCTTGAGAGAGAGGCATACATTATCGAAATTACGGAATCGTTGAATTAAACAGACAAGTACTATTTCTAGCCGACCTTACCAAAAAAGATTAAGCCGCATGAAATAATTGCGGCTTAACCTTTTCATAGTGTTCCTTCACCGTGGAATCATCTATTCGGAAATACAGGTTTAATCACTGGAAATGAATGTACACATTCTATTTCAGAAACTCTACCGGTTCGTCCTTTCGTTCATTGATCACTTGTATAAACTGGTCCATATTTTCTGGAGCGATGATTGTAAAATCACTGGAACCATAGTATACGTAATAACGTTCTTTGGAAAGAGCAGCTGAGGCTAATTGAGTATTAGTTTTTTCGATTTTTTTAATGGTTTCGAGCTCAATTCGGCGTTTAAATGGGCCAATATGAATAATTAAATAATCATTTGTTACAAAGTAAAATGTTCGGTACCAAAACCATAAAATGACAATAGCGAAAATCCCAAATATCAAAGAAAAGATTAAACTTGCGGCGAGTCCTGCTTTATGGTAAATCGGTATGAATAGTCCAAGTGATAGTCCTAAGAATAACAGTGCCGATCCCCCAATTATTATTCGATAAGCTAAGTCTTTGTTTGCATTGAACTTCAAAAGTTATACCCTCCGATCTAATTTTAATTAGTGAAACAGCTTAGTCTTGAGATAACATTCTCAATCAAAACAAAATAAAAAAGCTCAATCTAAAAAACGGCTACGGATTTCTCGAGAAGGTATAGCGCAACTATCCCTTTTCCCCAAAAATTTGTACCTGTTTTTTGCGATGATTGAGTAAACTGCATTCCGAATCGGTTTAGGAATAATGAGTAGTATCGTCAGTAGTTTCCAAGGACATTTTAAATGTCTACATATCCGAAGAGTAGCATCCGACTTTAAAAACACTCGATCGTCTTTAATCAATACAAAACTATCAACATCCCAAGGTAACTGGTGTTTTTTCAGTAAGGTTTGACCAACTTCACCTTGCAATGAAGCAAATTTGAAGTAATCATACGACTCTCTTTTAATGATATACTGAATGCTTTTATTACAAAAATTACATACCCCATCGAATAGTATTATGGCTCCTAAGTTCAGCTCTCCTTCTTGTAGAAAACTTTATTTCCCGACACCATTTTATATTCTGAATTTTAATTATATTGTACCAAGAAAAGGTGCTAATGTCATTCAAAAAGCACCTAAATTTCGTACAAATAAATGTACCTTTATTCAGTTCCAGATGCCAATGTTGGCGTCCAACAAAACAAGGCGAATTAAAACAAGTTTTATATTGGTTATCGTAAGCATTCTACTGTATGCCAACACCATGTAACCGTCAAGTAAAAATGAACACTTTTCGCTAAATAATTTTGGACCTAAATTAACTTAAATTGTAATATTAAATAAGATTTACCTAACATAATAATAGAGACCAATATTCAGTTTACGCCTGATTTGTCTAGAGTTTTTTCGAAAAATGTAAGTTGATGCTCAATCTGAAACCCCAGTCTTTTATATAGACGAATCGCCTTCGAATTGTCAGATTGGACACATAGAGTAACTTCTTCTATGGATGGAAATGTAAAAAGCCATTCTAAACCTTTTACAAGAAGAGAAGTCCCCAAACCTTTGTTACGCACCAGCGGAGTTACACCAAAAAATTCAATACTTCCTTCTCCAAACTCTGGCTCTGCCTCAGTGTAAAGATATCCTAGTAAATTACCATGTTCGTTTACAGCACCAAAAACAGTCGATGTTTCACTCAATCCATCTACCATTTCAGTACCAGTTAGGTAAGAATTAGGAAAAATTTGGTTGTGTAACTTTATCAATGAACTATAATGTTCACTTATTATTAGCGGGATTACATTGTCATTATTTACTCTTCTAAAAGATTGTTTGGAACAAGTTAAAATGGTCTCTTTACTAACAGAATCAAAAGAATATCTATTAGCCAAATCAACTACCATTAAATTATGATTATCCGGAAATAAGGAGACAGTCTGTATGGTATTCGGAATTTCTTTAATAGTGGATTCCCATAACAAAATAGATACCTTTAATGCATCTGCGCGGTCTACGAATGGTCCCCATATTTCGGCTTTTCCCCTTTCGTTATCAGCATCAAACCCACAGACTCCAACAACCTTATCGCTTTCCGTTGCTATAAAAAATGATTCACGTGCAGGTATATCTCCAAAGTCTTCCTCCAATGTATTAAAAATTTCATCCATCTTTTTCCCACAATAACCAATATGGTGTTCTAAATTTGAATTTAATCTGGAAATAAAGGCTGCAACATCTGCTAGTTTCGGATGACGTTGAATCTTTATCATATGAAAACCTCCCAAACTTTATAAAATGTAAGTATTTGAATCAGTTATGTCGACTAACCTATGAAAATCAGACCTTAAACAAGCGCTATTTAAGGTTGTATAATTGGAGATAAAGCTTCTTATGCTCACATCATCCCAGACGAACCGGAATGAAGCCGAAGACATATTCGAAGATGTATTACAGTCGAGAAGAAAATGAGGTTGTTAGCAAGGTTTTAACAATTGGTAAAATTTAGGGGCATTCGGAATCTGTTACACTTAAAACAAAAGGTCTGTACCCCTTGATATATAAGGGATACAGACCTCTGTTCTATAGTGATTCCGATTGGGCTCGAACCAACGACCTCTACCCTGTCAAGGTAGCGCTCTCCCAGCTGAGCTACGGAATCATTATTTTCAACTGCAAGATTTAGTATACAATACATTTATATTTCCTGCAAGCGAAACTTAACATTTTGTACTATTTTATGCTTGAATATCAATTTTCCCACCTAAATTTGGGTGACTTGCATCTGGTGCACTTACACTTTCGTCCAACATTTCTAGCATATCACCAGCTTGAACTTTCCCTGTATCCATCATCATCCTCATAACCGATAAGCTTGCTTGCTGTTTTACTTGGGCTTGGCTTAATGCTGTAGAAAGTTTTGCAATATCCATTTTCCTACCCCTTTCTCTCTGAATCCTTTAACTCTATCTATCATACCATATCTATGAAAGTTTCCAAGTCTCTCTTTCTATCAATTTGACAGCTAGGAGTAAACGAGAAGCTCCAACTGTATCGAACCATCTACCCTGTTAAAATATCTCTCTTCCAACTGAGCTATGAACCATCATTCTAATCGTATAGTTTATGTACTGACGTGCATTTTTTGCATAGAATTAAGCATTCTGTTCCCCTTTATTGCCTATTGCTGAAAATGTTTTTACATACAAAGGAGATAAAATCATGAGCGTGAGCGTTACTAGTAATCCATCAGACATTAAATCTATAAAAGTCCCATTAATCACAATGATGGATAGTAAAATCAAAACAATCAGGAGATAAACATAATCATATCTCATTTGTTTAAAAATAGGAGGTTTCATGTAAATAATACAGAAAACACCCACCATTACTAGCATGAATGCCATTTTTTCACCACCTTTTTCTAGTGTCGGAATACTTGTATTGTAAACACATTATTTGACTCACAGTTTAACTTAAAAAAACGGAAAATCAATCATCTCCAAACACCCCCACAAAACTTCGACACCCGAAATAAGATACTGGATAATTACCTACTAACACATTATAATAATTAAATAATTGTTATTATTTTACTTACTTGGAGGGTCAGCGTTTGAAAAATGTTTTTTCCTTTTTAAAACCATATAAAACATCCATTATTTTAGCATATATTTTTATGTTTTCTGAACTTATGATTGAGCTTCTCCTCCCTCTCTTTCTCGGTCTCATGATTGATCAGGGGGTGCTACAAGAAGATGTTGGGAAAATTACGATGTGGGGAGGAATCATGATTGGACTTGCAGCTTTATCCCTTATCGTTGGAGTGTTGAACTCATTCTACTCTTCTCATGTCAGTTTCGCCTTTGGTTTTGATTTGAGACAGAAGCTGTTCGCCCGCATCCAATATTTTTCCTTTAAAAGCTTAAGTAATTACCCTACTTCTGCACTTGTGACACGATTTACGAACGATATCCGCCAGATTCAAAATATGATCTTCATGGCGCTTCGTATTATGGCAAAAGCCCCGTTCCTTGTGCTTGGTGGAGTGACGATGGCATTTATTGTAAATGCTCGCCTTGCAATGATCTTTCTTCTGACCGTGCCTTTACTTATTCTCTTTTTATTCCTCGTGATGAAGTATGCTAGTAAGATGTTTTCTAAAGTACAGGCGAATGTCGATCACGTCAACCGAGTCATGCAGGAGAATCTTGCAGGTATGCGGATTATTAAAGCGTTTGGACGCCGGAATTTTGAAGAGATGCGTTTCATGGGGGCAAATAACGACCTTGCGATTTCGACAAAAAGGACTTTCCGTTTTGTGGAATCCACGATGCCTATCCTTTTATTTATTATGAACTTGAGCCTTATCTTCATCATCTGGTTCGGAAATATCCAGTCGCTCGCCGGGAATGCTGCGGTTGGAGAAGTTGTTTCTATCGTCAATTATGCACTCCGGGTAGCGATGGCGATTTCAATGTTCTCCTTTATTATCATCATTCTTTCGAGGACAAAAGCATCGGCAGAACGGGTGAATGAAGTGCTGACATTAGAAAATGAAAGTGAATCAGAATATGAAGTAGATAGAACGCATGATAACATTGAGATTAAGGACGGTACAGTGGAATATCGCAATGTTTATTTCCAATACCCTGCTTCAGATGAAATTATTTTGAACGATATTTCATTCACCATCCAATCAGGAGAAACCCTTGCGATTATGGGTGCTACCGGATCCGGGAAAACATCGATATTCCAACTCATGCCTCGGCTATATGATCCAACTAAAGGACAGGTGCTAATTGACGGTCGGTCTATTGATTCCTATCCCTTCGATACCTTAAGGGATAGTATCGGATATGTGCCACAGAATCCGCTCCTTTTCACCGGAACCGTTCGGGATAATATCGTTTGGGGAAAAGTCGGTGCGACTGACGAAGAAATGATACAAGCTGCGAAAGATGCACAGATTCACGATACAATCATGAGTTTACCTAAACAGTATGACACGAGAGTCGGGCAAAAAGGAGTGAATCTCTCCGGTGGGCAAAAACAGCGGATTTCGATTGCCAGGGCGCTGATCCGGAAACCGAAGATTCTCATGCTTGATGATAGTACTAGTGCCCTAGACCTTGCTACGGAAGCTAGATTGCTTGAGACTATTGAAGCATACAACTGTACAATAATGATCATTACTCAAAAAGTTTCCACAGCAAGGACTGCAGATCGGATTCTATTAATGGATGAAGGTGAAGTGCTCGCAGTGGGGACACATAATGAATTGATTAAACAATCCAGGCTCTATCAACAGATCGTAGAATCTCAGCACGGAAAGGAGTATGCACATGTCGAATAAGGACTGGAAGGCTCCCTTCCACTACGAGAAAATAAAGCTTGATTCCGTCCAGATTGATAAAGACAAACGGGCGAAAAATATGGGGGCTACCCTAAAAGGGATTTGGGCATATCTCTCCCGGCAGAAAGGGATGCTTTTTCTCGTCATCTTAATGGTGATATTTAGTTCTGGTCTCGGTTTACTCGGTCCCTATCTTATTGGAATGGCGATTGATGATTATATTGTGACCCAGGAAACAAACGGACTTGGAACACTGCTTGTCGGCTTGATTTTTGTTTTCCTTTTTCATTCACTTGCTATTTTCTTACAGAACTTCTGGATGATTGGAATTGCCCAGAATACAGTTTTTGACTTGCGAAAGGATTTATTTGAACAGTTCCATCGACTGCCGATTTCTTATTTTGATAAACGTCAGCACGGGGAATTGATGAGCCGGTTGACAAATGATATTGATAACGTCAATAACACACTCAATCAATCGGTAATCCAGATTTTCTCGAGTGTTCTGACGCTTGCTGGCACGCTAATTGTTATGCTGATACTCAGTCCCATTTTAACGGTTGTCACGCTCGTTATTGTCCCTCTTATGTTTTACGCGATGAAATGGATCACTTCCCGGACCGGGCCGCTCTATAAACTACAACAAAAGCATCTCGGGGAAGTCAATGGTTATGTAGAAGAAATTGTTTCCGGCCAGCATGTTGTAAAAACATATTCCCAGGAAGATAAAGTCATTCGGGCTTTTGAAACACGAAATGCGGAACTGAAGCGGACTGGTTTCTGGGCGCAGATGATTGCCGGTCTCACTCCGAAGATCATGAACATGCTGAATTTCTTAAGCTTCGGATTGATTGCTTTTGCTGGTGGCTTGCTTGCGATCTATAGTAATCAAGAACTTGTCACGGTCGGGATTATCGTAATCTTCACCGAATATGCTAGACAATTTACTCGTCCTCTGAATGAGCTTTCCAACCAATTCAACATCCTTCTTTCCGCGATTGCCGGTGCGGAACGGGTCTTTAATGTAATGGATGAGGAAAAAGAAGAACGAGATGAAGAAAATGCAAAAGAGCTAACTGAAACTGCGGGACATGTAATATTCGATGAAGTCCAGTTTGCCTATGAAAAGGAAACGATCATCGATCGGGTAAGCTTTGAAGCGAAACCTGGAGAGACGGTTGCTTTTGTCGGACACACAGGTGCCGGGAAAACGACGATCATTAATCTGATTTCACGTTTCTATAATTATGATGCAGGGAAAATTACACTGGACGGCGTTGATATTAAAGATATAACGAGGAGCAGTTTAAGAAAACAGATGGCATTCGTTTTACAAGATACATTCCTTTTCCACGGAACAATCCGGGAAAATATCCGTTACGGAAAGCTTAATGCAACGGATGAAGAAGTCGAGCAAGCTGCAAAAGATGCGAATGCTCATGATTTCATCACGAAACTTCCAAATGGATATGACACAATTCTTGATCAGTCCGGAAGCGGCATTAGTCAAGGGCAGAAACAATTACTCACAATTGCCCGCGCGCTGATTGCGAGTCCTTCCATTTTGATTTTAGATGAAGCGACAAGTAATATTGATACAATTACAGAACTAAAAATCCAAGAAGCTCTTAAACGGCTTATGGAAGGAAGAACGAGCTTTGTTATTGCGCACCGGCTAAATACTGTCAAAGAAGCAGATACAATCATCATGCTTGAATACGGCAAAATCATTGAAAAAGGAAGTCATGATGAACTCATTAAGCAGAAAGGCGCTTATTACAACCTTCATGAAAGCCAGCTGCTCGAACAAGCAAACTAAGGATTAGAACAAGCCCTTCCTACGTGGTACTATAAAGTTAACGTCTTAACCTTCGCAGCTTGAACAAAAGAACTGAAGCGACTATCACTTTCATTCAGCGTAAGTGTGTGCAACTTCCTCCTGGAGGTCCGCAGTCCAGACACCTCTCGCTTTCCGCAGGCGGCTGGTGAGCCTCCTCGTACGCTTTGCGTACTGCGGGGTCTCACCTATGCCTTTCCTCCTGCAGGAGTCTCGAGGTGTCTGGACTGCTCCGAGGGGAAAGCCAAATTTGGAACACTATTTTTCATTTTAGGAATAGAACGCTGATCTTAGGGTGATAGTTTCCATTCATAATAATCATCCCTACCAGTTCAGTTTCCCGGAGGACGGTGACTCCTGCGGGAAAGCGGAGACGATGAGACCCCGCAGGAAGTGCTTTTCTTCCGAGGAGGCTCAGCGCGGAGCCCGCGGAAAGCATCCGTCCTCCGGGAAACTGAACGGCGATTAGAGCGCCAAATTAAATGAACGAGCAAAACACTTACGCTGAATGAAAGCATGAGTCAGTGTTTCTTTTTTCAAATGCGAAGGTTGAGTTAAAATACATACAAGGGGTGGAAGCATTGGCGAGAAAAGGTAAAATGATCGACAAAGAAATTGAGAGTAAGTATCTAGATGAAACAAAAGTATTAAAAATCTATTATCCAGAAAGCTTTTCAGACTTATACAAGTACAACATTTGCATCATGTTTGACGGAGACGACTACTATCAAATGGGCCGGATTGCAACGTATAGTGACCGGCTGCATGAAGACTATGAACTGACAAACACGATATTTGTCGGAATCCACTATAAAGATGCAGAAGATCGGCGACGGAAATACCATCCGAACGGTAATGAATACGATGCATTTACGAAATTTGTCGTTAAGGAAGTTGTACCATTACTCGATGATCTGCTCCCTACCTATCATATGGGGAAATCGCGTATTTTGATGGGTGACTCCCTTGCTGGATCATTTTCGTTACTAACCGCCCTACGATACCCAAATACATTCGGTAAGGTGATTCTGCAATCTCCTTTCATCGATGAAGACGTGATGGAACAAGTGAAACAGGCGAAAGACCATGCCGCACTTGATATCTATCACACAATCGGCGAGAAAGAAAATGAGGCGAAACTGACAGATGGAAGGACAGTAGACCAACTTACACCTAACCGTGAACTGCGAGACTTTTTAGATGCAGGCAACAGCAATTATTTTTACTATGAGTTAGAAGATGGCGAGCATACGTGGAAATATTGGCAGAAAGATATGATCCGTGCATTAACAACGACGATCGACTAAAGAAAAAGACGGCAGCGCCAATAATTTCCATCTACTTTGTTAACTTTCTGAAACAAAAGTAGCATAATTTACTAAGTTTGTTATAATTAAAAATAAAATCATCATCCTACATGCACTCGAACAAACAACTATTAAACGGGAGGTTTTATGATGAACTTTGGAATCGCTTTTTTTCCGTCAAAAGAAATTCAAGATGCTGCCAACTCATATAGAAAACGTTATGATCCACGGTACACGCTCATCCCGCCTCATATTACGTTAAAGGACAGCTTTAAGATTGAGGAAGGAGAGCTGGATGAGGTTATCACTGAGTTGAAACGAATCGCAATGGAAACCAAACCTTTCCCAATTCACATTACAAAGGTAAGCTCCTTTGAGCCGGTGACAAATACGATTTATTTTAAAGTGGAAAAGACTGATGAAATCATAAAACTAGAAGAAAAACTACACAGTGGAAAATTTGAAGATACCCGTAAGCATCCTTTCGTACCGCATGTTACATTAGCACAGGACCTAACCCATGTGGAATTTACGGATATCCTCGGGAGACTCAATATGGAAAATCATAAATATGAGGATACGTTTGATCGTATCCAATTATTGTACCAATTAGATAATGGCCAATGGACAGTCCATGAAACATTTGTATTCGGAAGGGAATAATAGAATGGAAATACGGAAAGTGACATCACAGAAAGAACGAGATGACGCAATTTATGTACGTATGATTGTGTTTGTGAAGGAACAGCATGTTCCTGAAGAAGAAGAACTTGATCAATATGATGAAACAGCTATTCACTTTGTTGGTTATGTTCAGGATGAACCAGTTGCTGCGAGCAGGCTTCGCTATGTAGATGAATACGGCAAGCTGGAACGAATTTGTGTACGAAAAGAATTTCGTGGTAAACACTTCGGTAAAATGCTAATGGAGGAAATGGAACGAAAACTTCAGCAAGACGGCTACATGAAAGCTAAATTAAATGCTCAAACCCACGCAATCGGGTTTTATGAAGACCAAGGGTACGAAAAGCTATCAGAAGATGTTTTTATGGATGCCGGGATTCCCCACGTAGCAATGATAAAAGAATTTGTATGAAGAAATAAACCGTATGGGAGCATGCGGTTTATTTTTTTGTCTTTTTCCCATTCGATAAGCGTCCCTAGAATAAAATACGGGTTTACGGTTAAACTATACTCGTTGATTGGAGGAGATTCCTATGTCTAGCTATGCCGAGATGTTCTTTGATCTTGTCTTTGGCTTCTTTTCCTTATTCGCCTTGACGAAAATTCTTGGTAAAACACAAATATCCCAAATTACAGCATTTGACTTTATTTCTGCAATTGTCCTTGGTGAATTAATAGGAAATGCCCTTTTTGATGATAAAATTGGCATTACTCATATCGGATTTGTCGTCATTGTCTGGGGTGGTTTAATGTATACGACGGAATATATAACCCAGCGCTTCAAGGGTTCGCGTTACCTGTTGGAAGGAAGCCCGGAAATCGTAATTTACAACGGTAAGCTTATCCGTGATGTGATGAAGAAAAATAAATTGGACGTCAATCAATTGAAACATATGCTACGGGCGAAGGATATCTTTTCCATGAATCAAGTGGAATATGCGATTCTCGAAGCGAACGGAACAGTCTCGGTGTTACGGAAATCGGATTACCAAACACCGACAAGAAAAGATATGAAGCTTGCGGCTCAACCGGTTCAACTTCCGATTTCATTAATTAATGATGGTGAAATTATTTATGATAATCTCAAGGAAAGGAATCTTACAGAAGATTGGCTGCTTGAGGAACTGAGGAAACAGAATTACAAGTTGGAAGATATTTTTCACGCGGAGTATGAAAAAGGTAAAGATATCCAATTATATCCAATTCATAATCGGAACCATGAAAAATGGGATGTTTAATAATTATTAAACATCCCGTTTTTTAGATGATTTCACTGAACCTTCTTCCTTTCCCTGTTAACTCTGCATAGGTCTCTTCTACTGTTTGCTGATGTTGTGGTGTGTTTGTTTTATAATTGCTCGGAAGTAATCGTTCGTATTCACTGGATATTTCTTCATGTTTTCTTTCCAGTACCGGGCGAAAACTGGCACTCACCGGTGATACAGATAATTTATCTGTACTTATCCGTTCCTGATAATTAATGTATTGATATCGATCAATCGGCATAATGTAGCCCATCAGCTTCCCCCTCCCCCTTTAATCTTTCCATCTTATGATAATGCTTCGTAAATCAATGTTGAATTCTGGCGGTAGCTCTATTATTCTATACCCTTTATTCTGAAAAGTATGCCTACTTTGGATAGTAATTTGCCCACACCAACCATCCATTTGCACATATGTTATTACAGAAAGTGATTAATTTGTGAAAGGAGTAATGATGTATGAGCTGTGGTTGTGGAAAAGATTTTGACACAGGGAGCTGTGTTATCGACGTATTGAAAGAAATAGAGAGAGCACAGAGAGATGTAGTGGAAAATCACTGTAGCACTAGTTGTGAACGCTCCATCAATGACCTACTTGGGGAGTCAGATCATGGCAGAGGTTTAGACACCGTCCCAATCATTTTATATTGTGAAGACGGGTGTAAGCCATTTAAAGGATTTGGAGCAGACCGCAAGCGGGAAGATAAAATTGGTCCAATTGTTGCAAGCTTCATTTTCCGTGTGAAAAGCATCGATAAAAATGACTGTGCAGTTTTAGAGTTGTTATTAGCTCATGAACAGCCATGTGGCTACAATGATTTGAAAGATCCAACCGAGCAGAAAACGAAAAATTTACAAGCTACCGGGATTTGCATTACGGTCGACTTGCATTGTTTCTGCCATGTCACTTGTCTTCCAGCAATCAGCGTATTCCATTAAGCTTTATAAGTTAAGCGCCCAGATGATGAATGGGGTTCCCTCATTTTGGGCGCCTATCTTTTTTTATTTGCTTGTGGTATTTATCACGTATTAACGGTCTGTAATACCCCACTTCTAAACATGAGGGAAGCCCAATATGTGAAGGTGGGGGATATACAGTCCGTAAATACCTGATTCTGTTCAACTAACATTCAGTGGGGAGGGAAGGAATTCCCCACTGAATGAAGTTTCACTTTATCACGCATTAACGGTCTGTAATACCCCAACCTCTAAACATAAGGGAAGCCCAATATGTGAAGGGGGAGGATAAACAGTCCGTAAATCCTTGATTCTGTTCAACATTCAGTGGGGCAGGGAAGGAAACCCTCACTGAATGAAGCTTCACTTTATAAGCTGAGCAGCCGGATTCGTTCGATTTCTTCACGGGAAATTTCCAGTCTTCTCCTTCCACTTCGGATTGTTACTACGCCATCCACATAATTTAACACTACCCCCCTATAGCTTCGTTGATTGGTTCTAATCTCACAAACTATTCGTGGCGCATAGGAAGGTTTATCCGTTAAGTAAACCAACTGCTCTTCTACCGTCATTTCTTGGAAGTTTTTATTCTTTATTTGTTCCGTGTCTTCCGATTCGCTTTCATCTGTCTCTGAGTTATGATTATAGACTGGTGACATTTTTTTAATCCGACCGGGACTGGATGGCTTTTCTTCTGTACTTTCCCGCTTCATTTTGGATGACCGATAGTACTGTTGCATGTTTGCATTAATCTTCTCCGTACGGGTTTGATGAATATATAACAATGGATCCTTGGCATACCGTTCCTTATCCAAAATCCCTCTCCCCTTTGTTTTAAATTTTCATATTCAGTATATGCGAGAACCGCCCAGCCGTGTGTGAGTAAAATGGGATACATATACTGACCTGTTTACCCGAATAAACTCTACATAGAATTAACCGGCACTCCCCTGTCTGAGCCCACTATCAATTTCTAAAAGGGGAACAAATTAATCTGCTATTAAGCATAATCATTTATTATGCCTTAGGTCTTCCTAATTCAGATAGGAAAAAAGGAGTAAACACAGTAAAACCTGGAGATTTTTTAGGAGTATTATAGAAAAATTCCCTCTTGTTAGGGAATATGGACTTCTTGGTACGGGAGCGTTGAGAGAGGTCTTGGTTTTCCACAAGGTCCATGGCTTTTGACCAATTTTTTTAATCAGAAAGGTGAGATAACGTTCGTCTACTTGAACCAAAGATATTGGCCCCGGTAATGAAATAAAGGAGGGAAGAAGCACTCCCCCCTGTTTTCAATTTAAAAATTAAAAACTGCGCCCGCGAAATGAATCGCATACTTAACCTGTAAGGAGCCTTTGTTCTTACACCAAGTACGACATGAAGGATGTTGCCATGCCGAAGTAAATAAGGATTGATGTGATATCGTTCAAAGTCGTAATGAATGGGCCGGATGCGACAGCCGGATCAATCTTTAGCCGATCCATGAGTATTGGAATAAATGCCCCTGCTATCGTCGCTACAATTAGAGACGCAAAAATTGACACCCCGACAAGTAAACCTAAAACAAGATTCTGTTGCCAGATAAAGATGACAATAGCAAGGATTACACCAGAAACACTCCCCGTAATCATCCCTGTTCCAAGTTCGCGCAGCAGCCACTTAAATTTCCCTTGCTTTCCAAAGTTTCCTGTTGCAAGACCACGCACTGCAACCGCTAGGGACTGTGTTCCGGTATTACCTGCCATCCCAGCAATTAACGGAATGAAGATTGCAAGAACTGCAACCTGTTCCAGTGTTTCTTCAAACTGTCCGATAAGACTTGCTGTGAACAGACCAAGAAATAAAAGTATAATAAGCCACGGCAATCGTTTCTTCGCTGCTTCAAATGGTGTGTCCGTGTGGTGTTCACCATCCGCTACCCCAGCAAGCTTGGAATAGTCTTCACTCGCTTCCTCATCCACTACATCTAAAATATCATCAACTGTAATAATCCCGATAAGGTGATTTTGAAAGTCTACAACCGGTACAGCAAGAAAATCGTAATCCATAAACAGTTGTGCAACTTCCTCTTGGTTTTTGCCGGCAGAGACAGTGATGACCCACTCACTCATTACATCTTTAATCAATGCGTCGTTATCGGCAACAATCAAATCGCGAATCGAGAGCACTCCAACAATTTTCTTCGCTTCATCCACAACATATAAATAATAAATCATTTCAGCTTCAGGCGCTTCTTCTTTCAGCAGTTTCATGACCTGTTCGACGGTTTGTGTATCATACAAGGCGATAAACTCCGTCGTCATAATACTACCGGCAGTTTTTTCCTCATAATTTAAAAGGAGTTTAATTTCTTCGGCGGATTCCTTCTCCATGAGCGTCAGGAAGCTTGCGACTTCATCTTTTTCCAATAAACTTAGAATATCGACCGCATCGTCTGCCGGGAGCTCGGTCAAAATGGCGCCGGAATACTGTGGGTCCATTTCTGTAAAGTACTCTAGCGTTTCTTCAAAATCCATACTTTCGATAATCTCAGCAAATTCCGCTGGAGATAAATAGCCGTAAATCCAACGCCTGAGCTCTTCAGGCTGTTCCTTGAAAAAACTTGCCTGTTCATACGTATGCATATCAAGAAAGTCTTCCCGGAAGCCTTTAATATCGTCTTCTTCAAGAGATATTTGTAATTTATTAAAGCGGGCTTGGTAGTTTTCTTGCTTTTCTGCTTCGTATCTCTCTAATGATTCGCTCATGTTCACCAATCCTTTCCTGCAAACCTCTCCATTTATATATCTTTCCACTAATAGAAATAAAAAAACGAAGAGAATAAAGTCTTATTAATATCGACCATGTTGTGTACAATAATTCTTAAAGGAGGCACGAATGATGAAAATTGATTGTATTGGAGATGTGCACGGCTGCATCGATGAGCTGCACGATCTTTTCCAAAGTTTAGGTTACCATTATGATAATCAAGTTTTCAAGCATCCCGGTGGCCGAGTTCCTGTTTTTCTCGGTGATTTAACTGACCGTGGCCCGAATTCGCTTGCGGTAATCCGTCTTGTCTATCGTATGGTTATTACGGAAAAAGTCGCTCGCTATGTGCCCGGAAATCATTGTAATAAATTGTACCGCTTCTTTCTAGGGAATAATGTCCAACAAACGCATGGACTGGAGACGACGGTTCAGGAATTCGAGTCGCTAGGTAAAGATGAAAAAGAGCGCATTCGCAAACAGTTCATGACTTTATACGAACAAGCCCCGCTCTATCTCGAGGTCCCTGAACTGAATGCCGTTATCTGTCATGCCGGAATAAAGGAAGAATACATCGGGCGCACGGATAAACGGGTAGAGACTTTTGTTCTCTACGGGGACATCACTGGCGAATCCGACGAAAAAGGCAGACCAATTCGACGTGATTGGGCAAAACACTATCACGGAAAACGCTGGATTATTTATGGACATACCCCTGTTAAGGAGCCAAGGATTGTCAATCATACGATAAATATTGATACTGGCTGTGTATTCGGGAATGCATTAACGGCCTATCAGCTTCCCGAAAAAAATTTAGTTTCCGTTCGTTCCCGTCAGCCTTTGAACGAAGACAAATTTCGTACATTCGATTAATCGTTTGATAATTGTTTTATTGCCTGTTCCATATCTTCTGGTAAGCGAGCATTGGTTGTATGAAGCTTCCTTGTAAATGGGTGCAAGAAACTAATTTCGTGGCAATGGAGAGCCTGACGATTTAAGTAGTCTTTTTTCCCGCCATACAAATCATCCCCTAGTAAAGGGTGGTGAATATGTGAAAAATGGACCCGAATCTGATGGGTTCTCCCTGTTTCAAGTTCCACTTCCAAAAGTGTATGCTCATCCAACCGTTGTTTCACTTTATAGCGACTAACCGCCGGCTTCCCTATTTCTGTGACAACGCGTTCCACAATAGAACCAGGCTTCCTTCCGATTGGCGCGTTAATTTTCCCTTCATCCTCCGCCATCTCACCTTCCACAATTGCCAAATACTTCCGCTTAATTGTGAATTGCTGTTGACTTTTTGCTAGCAAGCTATGGCCCAGTCTGTCTTTTGCAATGAGTAATAAACCGGAAGTATCTTTATCCAGTCTTGTGACAACGTGGATTGTATGAGGATTTCCGATTTTTTCATAATGGGCAAGCACCCCATTTGCAACAGTGCCCGATTTATATTTCGGCGAGGGAAGTGTTGGCATCCCTGCCGGTTTATTTATGACTAGTACCGCTTCATCTTCATATACAATGGGAAGTTCAAGTGATTCAGGAAAAAGCCATTTACTCACAGGCTCTGGGGGAAGCTTTACCTCCAAGACATCTCCCGCTTGCAGTTGCCCTCTTACCGTCTGCTTTACCCCATTTAGCAAAATATTCCCCTCAGCAGATTTTGCCGCAATTAAAATCCGTCTAGAAAATCCGCCTACTTGCTGCAAAAAGTCACGGATCAACATGCCTGCCTGTTCTTCCTTAATTATCCATTTCATTTAAATAATTGCCTCTCTATTCTCCAAATCTTTGATTTCCCTCAGAAACAAAAGAATCACGCACCCGGTTCCAGAATGGAAACTGCCTGAACCTTGCAAAGCGTACTTTTTCCTTGGCAACCCGGCACTGGATTGATTTCACATCGGTATACGAGTTCGTATAATGATCAATCGAAATTAGAAAGCTGCTATCACGCATCGGACGCAGCATACAGGTATGATGTTGCGGTAAAATAAGCGGAGAGCCGATCGTTCGGAACACCCGATTATTTATCGACGCCATCTCCGTTAACTGAATCGCTTCAAACGATGGATGGATAATTGCACCGCCAAGCGCTTTATTATAAGCAGTACTTCCTGATGGTGTAGATATGCAAATACCATCCCCACGGAATGTTTCGAAATGCTCACCCTTAATTTCAACATCGAGAACAACGGAAGATCCATCTGCTGTTTTGATCATGACTTCATTTAGTGCAAGTAACCGGTCCTCTTTTTCTCCGGTTTTGGAGCGGATAATGACTTCAAGGAGCGGGTACTCCACTGTTTGAAATGGCGTCTTCGCAATTTCAATGATTAATTTCTCCAGTTCATCCGGTGTGTAATCGGCATAGAAACCAAGATGCCCTGTGTGTACACCGATAAAAGCAGTTTCCTTCAATCGGTGGTGGTAACGGTGGAATGCTTCCAAGAATGTACCATCTCCTCCGACCGATATGACAAGTTCAGGTTCTTCTTTACTATATTCCAAATCAAATTCCGTTAAATATTGCTTCATTGTTGCTTTAATTGTTTTGGAGCGATGATCGTCCCTTGAAACAATTACAAATTTCACTTTTCCTCCCCCTCGTATATTATGTTTAGGCCTACATTTTCCGCCTATTATTTCCTTGTAATTCACCCTGTTGATATGTCAAATGACTTGGACGCTCTGGGATATTCCTAGATAATGGTCTTAGGATCATTTGGGACAATTCTTTCTCCCCCTGCGGGCTTAACCGCATTAATAAGACTGTATCCCAGTGTGCGTTTTGGCCTTCAAACACGCAGGCTGTACCCCTTGATGTTCGAACCTGGATGTTAGTAGCTCCAGGGCGGCTTTCGATGCAAGGAGAGTACTCATACACGAGGCTGCTGATCGGCGCCCACACTAGGGATATCCCAGAGCGTCCAAGAATAAGTTCCAATGATTCTAAATCGAAAGGAGTGTTAATCCCATGAAATTATTTGTTGGTTTAGACGTTAGTTCTTTTGATATCAAGGTTTGCTTTTTAAATGGTGAGGGCGAACAGTTAGCTTCCTTCACCGTGTCCAATGATTTGCCAGGTGCTACACAGCTTAGAAACGAGATTTTAAAGACAGCTGAGGATCAAGATGTCACTATCCTACGAATTGGGCTGGAATCTACCAGTGTTTATAGTTTTCATCCATCCATGTTTTTACATAATGATGAGTCGATTCAAGCTCTTGGTGGGCAAGTGTTGGTCATGAATCCCAAACAGATAGCGAATTTCAAGAAGAGCTACAGCGATATGGACAAGACGGATGAAATTGATGCCTTCGTCATCGCTGACTATCTCCGTTTTGGTCGCTTGCCGATGTCGGTTGTGAAAGAAGAACAGTATGTGGCTCTTCAACAGTTGACACGGGCACGTTACCAGATTGTCCGCCAAATCACGCAGGAAAAGCAGCGTTTCCTTCAGTATCTAAGCTACAAATGTAATACATTCACAGAGGAAGTAGAATCCTCTGTATTTGGTAAAGCGATGATGGATCTTTTCCTTGAAAACTACAGTCTGGATGAGTTATCGAACATGTCTTTGGAAGACTTGGCTGACTATCTACAGAAACAGGGAAAAAATAGATTCCCTGATCCAGATTGTGTGGCCAAGTCCATTCAGAAGGCCGTTCGCTCTTCCTATCGTTTAGACAAAGTGGTGGAAGACTCCATCGACACCATACTAGGCACCTCGATTACATTGATTCGGACGTTTGAAAAACAAATCAAAGAACTGGATAAATCCATCGAGCGAATCATGAAAGGTTTGCCGCAAACGCTACAGTCTATCCCTGGCATCGGACCAGTATTAGCTGCCGGTATTCAAGCTGAAATTGGACAGATTGAACGCTTCACAGATGAAACAAAGATCGCCAAGTATGCAGGTCTTTATTGGCGAAAGCATCAATCCGGTCGCTTTACAGCTGACGATACATCGTTATCGCGTAATGGAAATCAGTATCTCCGTTATTACCTTGTTGAAGCCGCCAACTCGGTAAGAAAATACGTTCCTGAATACAAAGAGTATTACGCGAAAAAGTACGATGAAGTACCAAAGCATCAACACAAAAGAGCCCTCGTCTTAACTGCAAGAAAACTTGTGCGTTTGGTGGATGCGCTACTACGCAAAAACCAAATTTACACGCCGAAAGGAGCGTACATACATGAAGCATGATTAGCTTCTAAATCCTTCTGACAATATCCAGTAAATTCTGTAAATATTACTGGGTTAGTTTAGTGCTGCCTTTTTTAAGATAATTGAACCTTGATAACTCAATAATCATTTATTTTACTCTTGACATATCACCGCAGGTCTTACATGCGAGTGGCTGATTACAACCGGTGGAAAATCCGATTTGCCTCTTGAATTTCACTTTTGATTTTTGACATCTCTTCGTCGAGATTAAAAGCTGCTTCTGCTGCAAGCTGTAAACGTTTTTGAATTTTTTCAGGTATTCTTCCTTTATATTTATAATTTAAGGAGTGCTCATTCGTCGCCCAGAAGTTCATGGCAAGTGTACGGATTTGAATTTCCGCAGTTACGAGCTTTCTTCCGTGAATCGTTTCGGTAGGATATTGAATAATCATATGAAAGGATCGGTATCCACTGCTTTTCTTACTTTTTATATAATCGATTTCCTCAAGAATTGTAAAATCGCTTCTTTCACGTAACATGTCGACTACGGTATAAATATCATCGACAAATTGACAAACAACGCGGATGCCCGCGATATCCTGAATTTCATCTGCAATCTGGTCCAGCGGCACTTGTCTTCTCTCCGCCTTTTCCAGGATACTCGGGATTGGCTTCACCCTTGCTGTAATAAATTCAATCGGTGAGTGCCTTGATTCATGTTCAAATTGTTTGCGCATCCCTTTTAATTTCACTTTTAATTCTTCAACTACCTGTTCATAAGGAGCCAGGATTACTTCCCAATTCATAGTCACCACTCCTATTCTCGTTTGAGTATGGGTATGTACCTAGTCTATTTTAACACATGCAGAGAAAAAGGCTATTCATTGCATATTACTTGAGAAATTGCCATAATCAATTATAATCACTTTACAACGGAGGATTTCGAGTGGCACAGGAAATTGAAATTGAATTTAAGAATTTATTGACGAAAGCTGAATTTGATACGTTACTGGAAACATTCCCCTTCCCTAAGGAACCATTCAAACAAACGAACCATTATTTTGAAACTGAAGATCTGAGGTTGAAGAAGCAACGCAGTGCCTTAAGAATCAGAGAGAAAAACGGGGAGTTTACTTTAACATTAAAGGAACCATTCGGCGATGGATTGCTGGAGACGCATGATAAATTAACGCAAAAGGAAGCTGCAAGTTGGCTGAACGGGAAACCTGTAGCAAAAGCGAATATCGGAAAACGGCTAGAGCAGTTGGGAATCGAATTCAGAGATTTGAAATACTTCGGTGACCTGACAACCGAACGCCGTGAATATGAAAATAAAGACACCCTTTACGTGCTTGATTACAGTATGTATAACAATCAAGATGATTATGAATTTGAACTGGAAGCGAAAAACCGTGCAGAAGGTGAAAAGGTGTTTAAATGGGTACTGGAAACAAATCATATTCCCTTGCGGCAGACACCGAACAAGATTGAACGGTTCTTTATGAATTTGCAGAATCTCGATGGAAGACATTAGGTGATATGTAAATATTCACTATCATAAATCACATTTGTTGCTCATATACTAAAGCCCTGCTACAATAATGAAAAACAAAAATAGGAGAAATCCATATGCAGGACATCAGACACCGCTCCATTTATGACGCAATAGGCGGGTATAGTGAAATTGAGAAAATAGTTGATAGTTTTTACGCACGTGTAGCAAAACATCCGTTACTCATTCCGATTTTCCCGGAAGATTTGACGGAGACGGCAAGAAAGCAAAAATTGTTTCTCACCCAGTTCTTTGGCGGACCTCGACTTTACGAAGCGGAAAGAGGTCACCCGATGATGCGCAGAAGGCATCTCCCCTTCCCCATTACACCAAGCAGGCGTGATGCCTGGCTGGATTGTATGAAAGAGGCACTGGAAGAAGCACGTATCGATGAACCTTATCGGACGATTATTTTTGAGAAATTGACGATGACAGCTAATCACATGATGAATACACCAGAATAATGGAAAGGAGGACTTGATGTGAGCTGGCAGCAGCCTGAGTTATTGAGTATGAATCACGCTAATCCATCAGCAACATATCATGATTCGGATTCCGTCCAAAAGCCTGTAGAAGTTTATCTGTTTTTGGATCCTTTTTCCGCAGATTGCTGGTCTCTCCAGTTTTATTTAAGGAAATTAACATTGGAATATGGCAGATTTTTCACCGTGCGAGTGATTGTAAATAGCCGCTTTTCTTTAGTGAACAAGCAACAGGTACACGCTCCCTTCGCAAATCATGCAGAAATGGTAAGTGAAAGTAGTGAACGCTATCCAGTCACACATCCACTGATTACCTCCCTCGCCATTAAGGCATCTGAGTTGCAAGGTAAGCGGGCAGGGAAAGAATTTTTACAGAAGTTGCAAGAAAAGCTGTTTATCGAGCGCTTGAACATTTCCGAGTTAGATGTACTGTTCTCTTGTGCAGAGGAAACAAAATTAGATATGCAGGAATTTGAGAAAGACATTGTTTCTCCATCGGCAAAAAGGGCCTATCAATGTGATTTGCGCCTTACAAATGAAATGGACGTCGATGCGATGCCGACAATGGTATTCTTTAATCAGACGGTGGAAGAGCATGGAATTAAAGTTTCCGGACTATATCCTTATGAAATATATGAGCTTGTTTTAAGCGAAATCTTACAATATCACCCAATTCCATCCACGAAACCGTCACTAGAAGAATTGGTTAGCCGTTCAACAATTATCGGCACCCGAGAAATCTCTATTATTTATGACTGGTCAGAAACAAAAACATTAAGTGAAATGAAGAAATTACAATTAAAGCAACTAGTAGAGAAAGTTGAAACAGATAACGAAATCTACTGGAAACCAAAAATTTGACGGACTAACCATTAGTCGGTCTATTTTTTTGGATCGGGACATGGGGGTTCGGTGGGACATGGGGTCAGAGGAACTGTCCCACTTGAATTGGTGGGACACGGGGTCGGAGGAACTGTCCCACTTGGATTGGGACAAACCCTCTGACCCCGTGTCCCAAAAATAGACAAAAAAATAAAGGATATACGGGGCAGCGTATATCCTTATTCCGTCTTTGTATGAATACAAAGGGGGGATGGGAGAAAGTTTCATGATCAAACAAAAGGGGTTTTTGTTTGTTTCAACTTATGTATATATCATAACAACACATTATCGATTTGACAATACTTTTGTGTGATGGTTCACAAAAAGTTCAAATTATGGACATTTTACGCCCAGGGTGGTATTTTTCGTCCCTACTCTAAAAAATGATAAAAAAAATAGAGAATATACGGGGCAGCGTACATTCTCTAATTTCCGTCTTTGTATGAATACAAAGGGGATGGGAGAAAGTTTCATGATCAAACAAAAGGGGTTTGTTTGCTTCAACTTACAATTATATATTAACAAGTATTTTTTCAATGTGCAAGAGATATGTTCAAGTTTTCACAAATTGTTCAATAATATTTACATGTATCTGGTATATTTACGTTCTTGCTTCATATTTATACTAAACGAGGGGGATGCTTATGAACCATTTGTATCCGGTTTTGTTTTTTATTTTAACGGTGCTTGCTTTATTCATTAACATGATTGGTTTGATGCGATTGATTCCTTTATTCTTGACGTTGCCATTGTTATTTATTTCAATTTATTTCATGCTTTATTCTATCTTGCACCGTAAAAAAGCGTATCGGCGAATGCGGTGAATAAGGGAGCGGTTATGCAACCAGCTCCCTTTTCCATTACCCTAATAGATTTTCTAAATCCTTAAGCTTTTCTTCAAATACATCAAGTGCATCGGAAATTGGCTGTTTGGAATTCATGTCAACGCCGGCTTTTTTCAACACTTCGATTGGGTAATCGCTGCTTCCCGCTTTTAAGAAATCAGTATAGCGTTCTACTGCTGGTTCTCCTTCTTCTAAAATCTGCTTCGCGAGTGAAGTCGCTGCTGAATAACCGGTTGCATATTGATAAACATAATAATTGTAATAGAAGTGAGGGATTCTTGCCCACTCGAGCCCAATCTCCTCATCACTTACTACAGCTGGACCATAATACTTCTTATTCAAGTCGTAATAAATCTCAGTCAGTCTATCTGCAGTAAGTGCTTCCCCGTTCTGGGCCCGGACATGAATGTCATGCTCAAACTCCGCGAACATTGTCTGGCGGAATACGGTGCCTCGGAAACCTTCCAGGAAATGATTCAGAATATACATTTTCTCTTTTTCATCTTCCAAATTTTCCAGTAGATAATCATTCAGCAACGCTTCGTTTGTCGTGGAAGCTACTTCAGCTACGAAAATTGAGTAGTTTCCATAACGGAAGGGCTGATGTTTTCGTGTATAATAGCTATGCACCGAATGGCCAAGTTCATGAGCAAGCGTAAATGTATTATTGATATTATCTTGCCAGTTCATTAAAATGTATGGATTCGTTCCATACGTACCGGAGGAATAAGCACCACTCCTCTTCCCTTTATTCTCTTCCACGTCAATCCAGCGATTCCGAAACGCCTCTTTTAAAATTTGCTGATAATCGCTACCGAGCGGCTCCAGTCCTTTAGCGACATATTCTTTCGCTTTCTCATATGGAACTTTCATATCGACATCTGTCACTAACGGTGTATAAAGGTCATACATATGCAGTTCATCGACACCGAGAATCTTCTTCCGCAATTCCACGTATCGATGTAATAAAGGCAGACGCTCATTCACTGCCTCTACTAGATTATCATATACTTCTTCAGGGATATGATTGCTCGAGAGTGCTGCTTGTCTTGCTGAATCATAATTACGTACCTTCGCATAGAAATTATCTTTCTTTATATTTCCACCTAACGTAGCTGAAAAGGTATTTTTAAATTTACCATATGTTTCATACATCGCCATAAATGCATCTTTACGAACTCGGCGATCTTTTGATTCAAGGAAGATTGAATATCTGCCATGGGTCACATCAACCTCTTCCCCGTTCTCATTCTTAATCGCCGGGAATGTAAGATCCGCATTGTTTAGCATACCAAATGCTTGTTCACCCGTTCCTAGAGCTTCACCAGCCTCTGCTAGCAATGCTTCCTCCTTTTCACTCAGCACATGCGGACGGCGCTTCGCAATATCTGTTAATACTTTTTCGTAAAGCTTTAGTTCTTCCTTCTCCCGCAAAAATTCATCCAGCTTGCCTTCATCCATCGCAAGGATCTCTGGAACGATATAGCTCATTGCACTGGAAGCTTTCGTAAGCAGCATTTCCGCCTCGGCATTCAGCCCCTGATAAAAGGAATTTGTCGTATCCTGATCATAACGCATATGAGCGTATGTATATAATTTGCCAAGCCGACTGGAGAGGTCATCCTGCAGTTTCAATAATTCATATAACGTATCAGCTGACGAAGCTAACTTTCCTTGATACGTTTCAATTTCCGGCAGGTCTTCTGTAAGTTGTGCATGTTCCTTTTTCCAATCCTCATCGCTCGCAAAAATATCTTCCAGTCGCCAAGTCCGTTCAACTGGAACCTCACTTCTTGATTTCAATTCTTTCGTCGTATTTGACATCAAATTTCCTCCTTTATATCTGCTTACTATACTAATTCTAGAAAATTATAGAAAACCCCTTCTTTTAGTATAACGAATTAATGGGTTATCATGCTCGAATAATGTTTATTTGTTCTGAAAAAGTTCTGTAATAAAATCGCCGTCTTCTATTATAGCTAGCTCAAGTCGCTCGGGTAGATCGATGTCTGTCAACTTTTCGAAAGTATCAGTATTGGTTCTCCGTAAGAGGCCTGCTGAACAAAGAAGTGTAAGATATTCGCGGACGGGTTGTGCTGGAGACTTAATCAAGGGGAAATATTCACAGGGGAATAAATAATGTTGAACTAGATAATTGCACGCTTTCGTCGTAATTATAGATCCGATCGGCCTTGGTGCAATCACTTCGAACAGAATCCAACTCTGCCAAATCCAACCGGGTAGCTTCATACGATAAGCTCCGGAAACGGGAAGATGAACAAATGAAGGTAGCTTTTCAAAATGCAAACCTTTCCTATATAGCCAGTGATGCCACTTCCGCTCCTCTCCAAACAGCTTACCCCACCTTCTTAAGCGGAAATATTTCTTTTCCCGTTTCCAAATCGTTATAAAATGATAATCCGGTAAAAATTCTTTTGCAAGCAGTTCGGGAAACGTCATTGTTTCAAGCCGTTTTACTGTTAGTTTTCCTAGTGCACGGTTCTTATTCGTAAAAGTAAAGTCTTGGAATTTAATGAGATCACAAGTGAAGGGACAGTAGTAGAAAAGACTTAAAGGATAAGCTGAGGTAAATTGATGGATGAGCGTTCTCGTAAAGGAATCAATCCGTAGCGCCTGTTTTCCTTTTCGCTTTAATAATATTTCTCCGAGAATCCAGATAACGGGGACGCCAATTTCTTTGTATCCATTGGTTCGTTCAATGATTTCCTCATTGGATATTCTAGAACATTGGTACTCTAGCACGATTCTGCGTTCACCGTGATGGAGCAGTATATCTGGTCGCTGATTAATTTCCGGCATATATGCTTCAAGCTCTACACTAAGACCTTGACGAAGGAGCCATTCATATAATTGCAGTTTCCCTTGTTCATGATAAGCGCCTTCCCCTCCTCCCCGGGACGGACAATTCACGTTTGCTGTGTGGGCAAAATGGGCAACTACTTTCTCACCTACCCGCAAGATGACCTTTTCATCGCAAACCGGGCAATAAAACGACTCTTCTCCTGCCCTTAATTGCAAAAGCTCACTTTTCGGGTACAGAGCAGGTATAATATATTTTCCACTTTTTAATCTTGCTTGCAGCATGCAAACACCTCCATGCTCGCTATATTCGACAAATAACAATAAAATCCTGCTTTTAAGCAGATCTTTTCCCATAAAAAAATAGACATCCTGTCCAGATGTCTATTTTTCTCTCGGGAAGTATTTTCTTATTTCAGCAAACGTGTTTTCCTCGATAATTATTTTCCCGTATTCTTCGAGTACATGTAAGGAGATATCAGAGGTCGTTGCGAATTCATGGATTTTACTCGTAAGGTTCGTCTGAATATCGTCATCATCCAGAACCTCAATGCCAAACTGTACGTAAAGATAGTATGCACCTTCATAATGGTAGAGTGTTTCTTCTTGGATTTCATAGTCATTCTTCATCATATGACTAAGCTGGATAACATCTTCAAAGTCGGCAAACTTCACGACGATCCACAGTCTCTCTTCATGGAATCCAGGATTGTCATCCACATTGTCTGCACTCTTTCCGAATGTGTCTTCAAGGATATCATCAATATCCTCTTCCCCGTGCAATTCAAGGTCATCATCATCTAGTTCGTATGCCTCATCATGTTTAGAAATCTTGGCTTTCGTAACGATAATTTCCAGACCTTTTTCCATCGCTTGCACTTGAATCCAGAGCGGGCCATCCGGACTAAAGTCTTCTTTCTGATTCACTTCATCCATCATATGCCAGAATAATTGTTCACTGCGTTCTCTGTTGTACCAAATGTCTTCCCTCTTATAGCCTAAATCTTCAATATCCAGATACGAAATATAAAACTTAATCGTATTTTCGTTTATTCTTTCTATTTCCATTCTTCTACTCTCCCTTCAAGCGAAGATTTGAATCTATTAAAATAATATGCGTACGGACTTTTTAGCTAAGAAAAGTGTGTTCCCCCTTAGCTTATAGCTATTGTATGATAAAGTATGGCTGTTTGGAAATGAATATGCCTATAATTAAATGTTTATTCTAAAGCAGTTTGAACAATTTGTCACGCATTTTCTTTTAATCATCACAACATCAAGCTCCAAAGCCCAGCGACTAGCGGATTCTCTTCACCTCAAGACGCGATAAAGAAGCCTTGAAACTTCATTCAGTGGGTAATTCCTTTCCTCCTCCACTGAATGTTAGTTGAACAGAATCAGGTATTTACGGACTGTTTATCCCCACCCTTCACATATTGGGTTCCCCTCATGTTTAGAGGTGGGGGGATTACAGACCGTTAATACGTGATAAAGTGAAACTTCATTCAGTGGGGAATTCCTTACCTCCCCACTGAATGTTAGTTGAACAGAATCAGGTATTTACGGACTGTTTATCCCCACCCTTCACATATTGGGCTTCCCTCATGTTTAGAGGTGGGGAAATTACAGACCGTTAATACGTGATAAATAAAAGCACAAGACGTTGTACTTAGTCCTGTGCTTTAAATGTATAAATTCCTTTAGTTTACCATTCGTTGTGCTTCCTTTAATTGGAATGTACGAACGGTTCTAGGAAGAAATCGTCTGATTTCATCTTCATTATATCCAACCTGAAGCCGTTTTTCATCAAGGATAATCGGCCTTCTTAACAAGCCGGGATTTTTTTGAATGAGATCAAACAAATCCTGCATTGGTAATTGATCAATATTTACATCTAACTTCTGGAATACTTTTGAACGTGTCGAGATGATTTCATCTGTCCCATCTTCCGTCATCCGCAAAATTCCTTTTATTTCTTCAATTGTTAGCGGTTCCGAAAAAATATTTCGCTCCTTGAACGGAATGTTATGTTCTTCCAACCAAGCTTTAGCTTTTCTGCAGGATGTGCAACTTGGTGAGGTATAAAGTGTTACCATGTACTTCACTCCTCAATATTTATTTCTATCGGTACGCAAGCATTGGTTAAACTTATTTCTCATTCTTATATTAAAATAAGTTTAAATAAAACCCTTTTATAGTATACTACATTTCCCTTTAAAAAAGTAGGGGGTAATCACGATTATTTGTAGATTTCCAATTCGCCCGCATAAACGACTGTCTACTCGGTATTGTACCCGAACTGTTTTCAATTAAACCCTTTAATTCCTAGTTAATTGAAAAAACCGGGACACGATCTCTGACCCCCGTGTCCCAATTCTCTATTCTTTTCCTATTAAATAATCGACATTTTCCGTATAAACGTTACTTGCATTCCATAAAAGAAATTCGTCAATGCCGTTTTCATAGAGCGCGCGAATTTGTGCTTCTACTTCCGCTTTCCCGTATTGTTTCGCTGGTCCGCTGTACAACCAAGGTGCCTCAAAATCTTGAAGCCATGGCCTAGATACCGGCGGACTGTCGAGAGCACCAAGTACTTCATTTTCCACTTTAGCATATTCGGTCACAAGCCGATACGGTTCTGTATCAGGCTTTTCAATACCGAAATAACTCGTCCAATGGCTCGGATAAATCATGGATGAAATGATATCGACATTATCCGAGATTCTTGAAAAGTTTTGTCCAATTCCTGGAGTTTCCCCCAGTGTCGCTGCGTAACCGAATATATCAACAGACACGTCAACCCCATATGTAGATAATTCTTCTCTCGCATAAGCAACAAAGTCAGTAACAGCTTCAACACGCTTCTTGATATTGTTCATATCAAGATCTTCATAATCCCCGTGCGTATAAGATAAGCTTTCATCCTTTTTTTCAAATCCTTCTGGAAAACGAACGTAATCAAACTGAATTTCTTGGAATCCGAGTTCTACAGCGAGTTTCGCAATCTCGACGTTATATTCCCAGACTTCTTTTTCAAAAGGATTTACAAAGGCTTCACCGCGATTGTTCACCCATACTTTCCCATTTTCCATAAACGAAAGATGGGGACGCTCTTTTGCTAGAACGGAATCTTTAAAAACGACAATTCTTGCAATCGGATAAATTTCCTTTTCTTCAAGAACTTTCATCATCGCTTCTGGATCGGAAATATAGTTCTCTGCGATATCTGCATAAGGAGAATCTTCATCAGGCTTGAATGTTAAATTACCATGGTCTTCTTTTATATCAATTACCATCGCATTTAAATCTGTTGTTTCCACAAGATTAAGAAGATCTTCAAACTTGCTGCCGCCAGCTGAATTACCTGTTACGTAAATCCCCCGAACGGCATCCGGATATTCAAAATGAAATCCCGAATCAAAGGCAAATCGCTTCATTCGCTTTTCTACATCATACAATTCAATACTCGTCTCTCTTTCCGCATGCTTGCTAACAGCCACCGATTCTTCTGTTTCTGCGTATACGCCAGCAGGTAAAATAATCCCTAACAGGATTATTCCTGTAAAAATTTTAAGCCAATTTTGTATGTTCCCCATTACCTATCAATCTCCTAACCTGCTAATCTCTCACCCTAGTATATCGGAAAAACTTGTGTAGTTGAATGGTAAAAACAACTTAATTTTCAAAAGTTGTCGAGTGCTGTCGTACCCACAACTCCCCTCATTTTGCTTAGTCGCCTTTGTTTGAATCTCTTAGAACGGAACGAATAATATGAATAGAATCCCATTCACCACGAGACAAATAAGTAATCGGATACTTCTTCTTAAACAATTCCTTTTGAATTTCTTTCTCATGATAGCCTTGCGCATTCATCTCCAAAATCTTCGCTTCCAATTCTTCTAAATACTGCAACTTTCTCCTGAGCATCATCCGGCCATTATTTACATACCCGGCATGACAGCAAAATATTTCCTCAAAGTCCAGCTTGAGTACATGCTTAATCGAATCGATGATCGTTGGAACACTCTCATTTGCAAGTATCAATTTTGTCACTGGGGTGACAAATAAATCCCCGGAGAATAACTGGCCAGTCTCCCTGTTCAGGAAGGAAAGATGATCTTCCGCATGACCAGGTGTTTCGATTACATCCCATGTTGCAGTCCGTGATAAAAATGTTTCCCCGATCGGTTCAGCGTGGAATGGCTCCCTTTTCCCCCAAAAGAATTTCCGGTAGAATGGATAATCTGCGTTTCTCCCACATTGCTGTATACCTGATTCATTCATAAAAACAGGCAGATTATATTCTTTTTGCAAATAAGCGGCACCCCCGACATGATCTTCATGGGAATGAGTCAGCATCACTTTCTCGGCATTGGACTTTTCAAAAAACGGCTGAAAAGCACGCAGCAATCTTGGCGACCCCGTATCAATTAAAATACCATCCAAAGCAAAACTATAAACATTTAATTTTATTTTTCCGAGAGCTACAATTCCTTCGATAAATTGAACCTCGCCCACAGCTCCCACGTTTTTTTCTATTCGGATGAACATGAAATCTCCCCTATATTTTTATTATCTTAAATTTACCATAAATTGAATGGCTGTTCATTTGTTTTATTTCCAAATGACAGATTAGTTCGATTTGAGTTATAATTATGGGACAACTCTTAAAAAAAGATAAGAAAGGAATATGAGACATGAAAGCCATTGTACTTCCTCCAAAACCAAAAGAATTATTGCTCCTCGAATCGTTAAGTAAGCGAAAAAAGTTATCTGCTGAGAAAACAGATATTTTCTTAACCTAAAAAAAGGCCATGAAGGTGAACTTTTATTCACCGACCTCGCGTCAAAAACGGAAGGTGATCGTCTTGTTTTAAATAATCTATTGATTGAGCATAACCAAACAACATTTCAAATTGATTGTTTAATTTTAAGCGAGACTAGAATTTTCTTGTATGAAGTGAAAAACTTTGAAGGTGATTTTTACCTTGAAGGAGATAAATTTTATAAAAAACCTCGACGCGAATTGAACAACCCATTGCTTCAACTCAATAGAACAGCATCCCTTCTCCGGCAACTGCTCCTCAGCCTCGGCTTGAACACTCCAATTGAAGCTAACGTTGTATTTACCCATCCAGCATTCACTCTCTATCAAGCTCCACTCGACAGTCCAATTATTTTCCCAAATCAAATAACTAATCATTTAAGAATGATAAACAATCAGGCGACAAAATTAACTAATAAATCGGAAAGAATTGCTGCCAAATTACTGCAGCTCAACAAAACAGAATCTCCCCATCAAAGATTACCTTCTTTTCGTTATGAAGAATTACAAAAGGGAACTATTTGCCCAGCTTGTAGGATGTTTTCTATGGTCTCGGGAAGGGGAATTTGTAAATGTGAGTCATGTGGGCACAAGGAATCCGTTACAACAACAGTCTTGCGTCAAGTAGAGGAGTTTCAGCTACTGTTTCCTGAAAGAAAGCTTACCACGAGGGAAATTTATAAGTGGTGTGGGGAAGTTTTATCCAAAAAGGTGATCTGGAGAATATTATCTAACAACTTTAAATCTGTCGGAGAGTATAAAAGCAGATACTATAAGTGACTAGGATCACTAATCATGAACTGACAGGTTGGAGATATTTATTCGACTAGTGGGGATAGACGTGGGTGCTGGTGGGAGAATAAAGCTCGAGTGTTTTCCCTTTAGAGCAAGATGAACGTGCTGAGCGGAAAATAAAGCTCGATTGTTTTCCCTTTGGAATAAGGCGAGCATGCTTATGGGAAAATAAACGCCCGTTGTTTTCCCTTTAGAGCAAGACGAGCGTGCTGATGGGAAAATAAATGCCAATTATTTTCCCATTAAAACAAAATGGGCGCGTTATTGGAGAGTGCCCGCCCCACCCTTTCTCCACGACCGCTAGCGTCACTTCACAAATCTCTTTCTTCTCCCCCTTGCCTTGCATTCCCCTCAAAAACTCTATATAATAAATTAAAATAAATATTTCAAGCAATGACGGAGATATAGTACAATTGCCCGCTGAATGATAGAGAGCTTGTGGTTGGTGGAAACAAGTATCAAGGCAAATTGGAATTGGGCTTCTGAGCTTATATTAACATTTGAGTGATCCTGTAAAAGCAGGATAATAAGGGTGGCACCACGGTTCATTCGTCCCTTCCATAGGGATGCGAATGGGCTTTTTTTATGGACAATTTAAAGGAGTGTTTCGTATGCAAACGATTTTTTCAGGAATTCAGCCGAGTGGGACATTGACACTTGGAAATTATTTAGGAGCGATCCGCCAGTTCGTGGAGCTTCAAGACGAATATCAATGTTACTTCTGCATTGTAGATGAACATGCTATTACTGTGCCGCAAGATCGCTTGGAATTAAGGAAAAATATCCGTTCGCTTGCAGCGCTGTATTTGGCTTCTGGGCTTGATCCTAAGAAAGCGACATTATTTATCCAATCGGAGGTTCCAGCACACACACAGCTCGGCTGGATGCTGCAATCGATCAGTTATGTCGGTGAATTGGAGCGAATGACCCAGTATAAAGATAAATCGACAGGAAAGGAAGCTGTGTCCTCAGCATTACTTACCTATCCTGCGCTCATGGCGGCAGATATTCTGCTGTATCAGGCGAATCTTGTACCTGTTGGCGATGACCAGAAGCAGCATATGGAATTGACGCGGGACCTTGCACAGCGATTCAATAATCGTTTCAATGATATCTTTACCATCCCGGAGATCCGTATCCCGGAGGTCGGAGCGCGTATCATGTCGCTACAGGAGCCGACAAAGAAAATGAGTAAATCGGACGAAAATCAAAGAGGATTTATTTCCATGCTTGACGAGCCGAAACAAATTGAGAAGAAAATCAAGAGTGCAGTGACTGACTCTGAAGGAATTGTCAAATATGATAAAGAGAACAAACCCGGCGTTTCCAACCTGTTAACAATCTATTCGAGCTGTACTGGTGAATCGATTGAGGAGTTGGAGAAGAAATATGAAGGGAAAGGTTATGGGGATTTCAAACAAGGTGTGGCTGACGCTGTGGTTAATCTTCTTGAGCCTATCCAAGAAAGATACAAAGCGTTAATCGACTCTCCTGAGCTTGATACGATTCTTGACGAGGGAGCAGATCGTGCCTCCGCAATCGCCAATAAAACTGTGGCCAAAGCGAAGAAAGCAATGGGCTTGGGACGTGTGAAAAAATAAATAATAATACCGATTCACTTTCCAGTGGTGAATCGGTATGTTTTTCAAGATTTTGATGTGTCTTGTGCATATTCCTTTTCCAAGTCCCACAGTTTTTCTAAAAATGGCTGACCGCGGACAATCTTTTCACAGAATTCTTCATGATTTTTGCTAAATCCTTCCTTAATACCGGAATAGAGCTTTTCCCACGCTGCATCAGCGTTTAGAAATTTCACTGTCGGGTAAAGCTTCGGGTCCCATTCAGTCAACCAGTATCTCAACTCTTCCAGATTTCCGGAACTTTTCAGTTGATCAAGGGCTATCATAAGGATATGTTTAATCTCTCGCTCCCGCCGCGTTAAGCCAAATACTTGTTCAGGTGACATCGATAAAATATGATACTCTTTCTTGTAATTTCTCTTTTTAAAACCGTAATTCTGAGCTTTTGCAGATTTGATCATATCATAGACGAGCTGCTCCTGCCTTGGAATAAGCCGGCTTTTTCGAACAGGAATGGTATAACCAATCGTATCAAATGCGAGGGTCTCCACCCCGTTCGTAATGACACAAGCATATTCGATAGCTTTCCGGTTCTGGCCTTTCCGGTTGTATGAACGTTTATAAATTGTATCTAATAGGCTCTCCGGAATCTCTTGCAAATCATTCTCAATATACTCAAATAGATCATTCTTTATGTATAACAAAGGTGTCTGGTCCAATAATTCGATCTTATCTTCCTTCCTCCACTCATGGTAACGGGCAACTTGATAACCGTTCTCTTCACTTTCAAACCAATTTACCCAAACATCATGTAAATATAGCATTTCACCCTCACCTCTTTGGAAAATTAATCTAGAATCATTATGACCAATAAAGAATGAATTTATTCTCATCCGCTCGTAACGGTTTAGGAATTATTCGGGTAGCGATACAGAACAAGCAGCATAATGACGATACCAATAGGGAAAAAATAGCATTCTATTCGCAGTGTAATAAATTGCAGAAATTCTAACCAGGATACCCCGGCAGGAAGCAAATTAAGATAACCAATGAACGTGACTCCGCCAGTGACCGTTAAGCCAAAACCGATTAGAAACCAAAATATATAGAACATGAAAACACCACCCATATGGACCAGTCAATCGTCCCGCTTCTTGTTACATCGTATGCTTGTCCCGTGTTTTTAATGCTTGGTCTCAATAAAGGTAAACAAAAAGAAGCAGACCGCAAAAGGATCAGCTTCTTCATTTATTAAGCCTTGTATTTTTTAAATACTAATGACACATTATGCCCGCCAAATCCAAGCGAATTACTTACAACGACGTTTACATCTTGTTTTCTCGCTTCATTCGGTACATAGTCAAGATCGCATTCCTCATCTGGTGTCTCATAGTTGATGGTTGGAGGTACAATCCCTTCCTGAATTGCTTTTAAGGAAATGACAGACTCAATCCCGCCAGCAGCTCCCAGCAAGTGTCCCGTCATCGATTTTGTCGAAGAAACGGTAAGATTATACGCATGATCGCCAAATACTGCTTTAATTGCAGTCGTTTCATATTTATCATTTAAATCTGTACTTGTTCCATGCGCATTAATATAATCGACTTCATTCGGCGAAATCCCGGCAGTATCAATTGCCATTTGCATTGCGCGGGCCGCTCCTTCCCCGTTCTCTGCAGGGGCGGTAATATGATATGCATCCCCTGTTGCACCATAACCGACAATCTCCCCGTAAATAGTCGCATCACGTTCCAAAGCGGATTCCAATGTTTCAAGAATTAAGATTCCCGCACCTTCCCCCATTACAAACCCATCGCGGTTTTTATCGAATGGGCGACTTGCGGTTTTCGGATCCGGGTTCGTTGATAAAGCTTTCGCGGAAGAAAAACCGGCAAATGCCATGTTGGAAATCGGTGCTTCCGTCCCACCTGCGATAATATAATCAACGTCACCGCGTTTGACCGCATGATATGCATCACCTATCGAACTTGCTCCAGAGGCACAAGCAGTTACGGTACAAGAGTTAATTCCTTTTGCACCCAACTGAATGGAGACTTGTCCTGCCGCCATATCAGGGATCATCATTGGCACAAAAAATGGGCTGACCCGGCGTGGGCCTTTTTCAATCAACTTCAAATGCTGATCTTCCCATGTTTTCATCCCGCCAATTCCAGAACCAATCCAGACACCTACCCGGTGTGCATTACTATCATCAATGACAAGCTTTGCATCTTCTACAGCCATTTTCGCAGCTGCCACCGCATATTGTGTAAATGGGTCCATACGACGGACCTCTTTCTTCTCCACATAATCTTCCGGTGTAAAGCCCTTCACCTCAGCGGCAACTTTCGCTGAATATTGCTCCACATCAACACGAGTTGCAATATCGATTCCAGATTTTCCATTTTTAATGCTGTCCCACATTGCTGTAACATCATTACCGACCGGAGTTACTGCACCTAGGCCAGTTACTACTACTCTTCTTTCATCCATTGTTCTGCTCCTTTCCAATCTAATCAGACTCCCCAGCGGATTGCCGCAGCTCCCCATGCTAACCCGCCGCCAAATCCGACTAATACGATTAAATCATTATCTTTGATATTACCATTCTTTACAGACTCAGATAAAGCCATAGGTATAGACGCGGAAGAATTATTTCCATATTTCGTTATCGTTTTGGCCATTTTATCTGAAGCCATACCGAGACGTTCTCTTGCTGCATCCATGATACGAATATTCGCCTGATGCGGAACGAGGTAATCCACATCTTCCTTCTGAAGGCCAATCTTTTCTACAACATTTACCGTTGATTCCGGCATCTGACGGACAGCGAATTTAAATACCTCTCGCCCATTCATTTCCATAAATCCTTCTTTATTTTGTAATAAATCTTTCCCGCCAGAACCTTTCGAACCTAATTCAAAAGAAAGGACTCCTTTCCCTTCTCCAACTTCACCAACAACAATGGCACCTGCACCATCACCCAGGAGAACACAAGTTGAACGATCTTCCCAGTCAATAATTTTAGAAAGCTTATCCGCTCCGACAACAAGCACGTTTTTATACGCACCTGCTTTGACAAACTGTGTAGCTGTTACAAGGCCATATACAAACCCGGCACATGCGGCTCCGAGATCTAGTGCCGCCGCATTTGTTGCACCGAGCCGATCTTGAATCATACAGGAAACCGATGGAAATGGTGTATCTGGCGTCACCGTTGCAACTAGGATTAAATCAATTTCTTCTGGAGAAATATTTGCTTCCTTAAGCGCCTCCTTTGCAGCGTGATAAGCCATATCGGATGTGTCGATTTCATCTTCTGCAAATCTTCTTTCCTCAATTCCAGTTCGCGTGCGGATCCATTCATCTGTTGTGTCTACAATCTTTTCCATGTCTTTATTCGTCATGACCTTTGTCGGTACATAATGGCCAGTTCCCAAGATACCTACATTCATTTTAACATCTCCTTCATACTTCCTCCCGAGGTTTAACTAATACTAACAATCTATTTTGCATCGCTTCTGTTAAAAGAAATCTATACGAGTAAATATTATGACTTGGTACTAATTTTAAAGCAAAAAATCCCTCCTGACAAGAGGGAGATTCTAACATGCTCCTTAGTTCTCAATGGGCAGCAAGTTCGTTTTCTTATATTCTTCTATCGCTTCTGTGATTTTTTTCTCAAAATTACTGTTTATCTTCTCATTGAACATGCCTAATGTGATGTAATCATCATGAAAATCATAAGAACGGATTCCGCCCATCAATGCTTCTTCATTAAAATCCTCAGCTGCATTCAGATAAACAGCTTCGACATGCTGAATCATGCTCGTAAGTACATGTTCCGGCGCCAACTCATGCTGATCTGCAACATAACCAATCGAATAAATATCATCTTTTGCCGCCGCTTCAATTACTGCCTTGCTATACGCATTTCCGACTGGAACTATAACATCCGTCCCTGCTGCTACAAATTCATTATAAATGATCATCGCCTGTTCTTTGTCATCCCAATCATTGACGAAATCAATATGAACTTCCGCTTTCGGGTTCTGATACTTTACCCCTTCATAAAAACCCTCCAGTTCAGCTTGCCAACTAAAGACAGCAATCACACCAATTTCATCAGTCTCTGTCATTTCACCAGCAACCATTCCACCAAAGAAACCCATCGCATGGGAATCGAAATTTAAGCTTGTAACTTTCGGATTATACAAGTCCCCGTTCATATAGATGAATTGTACTTCCGGATACGTTTTCGTTAGATCGACAAAGTGGTGTCCATAACTATTTCCATGCCCAATAATCAGATTGACACCTTCTTGGACAAATTCATCAACAGCTTGAAGAACGTCATTTTCTTTACTAGTATTTTCCTTATAAAAGACATCGATATTGAATTCCCGCTCAATCGCAAGTAAGCCTTCGTATCCCTTCTCATTCCAAGCATTTCCTGCAATTTCCGATTCAAACAGCATTCCTGCATTTTGCAAATTATTATCATCTGAAAAATAATTACAGCCAGGCAGTATCATAATCATTATTATAATGGTGACTATCAGTTGTTTTTTCATACTGCCCCTCCTGGTTATATGTTATTCAAGTCTATCTTCCACGATAGGATAAAGAGTTTGGAACTTATGAAAATGTTCCTTTACTTGATTTAAATTTTTTTCTATAGCAATATTTTCATCTACTAGGAAAGTTTTTTCAAGTTTTTTCCCTTTTAAACTTTGATTTCGTGCAGATCTCACAAAAAATACTTGACCTGCTGGTGGACTTTCCAACAACTTGAGCAATAATTCAAGAAAATCTTTAATATACACGCCTTCATCGAGAAACTCTTGAGAAGAAAAACGGATGCGATTTCCTCCAATGTAACATGCTTCTTTTGTCATCGGCATCCATTCACCAAATAAATAAGGGATGTGGATTGCTATTGTATCTGTAGAATGGGGTTTTTTTCCATTGATTTGAATAAGTTGATCATAATTGCATTCGACTCGTTCAGGTATCTCTCCCACACAGATCGCAAGCGGAATAGTTATTTCAGCTCTCCTTGTGATTAATTCAAAGTTACTGTTTCTTAAGAAAAAATCTATTAGATGATTATTGAATGCCTCCCCCTCTATTCCCTTTACTTTATACCCTTCCTGCAATAGTCGATTGGCAATATGATAGCCAATCCAGTGTGAAACATTGAAAACAAGGACTTCCATCGTGCTTGTTTCCCCCTTTTTAAAACATAAGAAGCTTTAAAACAAAAATACTGTGATAACTTAGGTATCCAGGACTAGCCACGTCCGGCTCCAGCGCCCAGCAACTAGCAAACTTCACACTCCTCCAATCGATAAGTCAACATCAACTCACTATCGTTCGTTGTATTTCCTTTATCTCATTCCGTAAAGGGGAAGTTCGATTAAGTTCACTCCGTCCTGGGGCAACATCGAACTACCTCCCGTCCTGGGAGGCACAGTTTGTACGTTGCTACGACGCACAGGATGTGCTAGTACAAACGCTCTTCGGTGGGACGAGTAATCGCAGTCCCAGGCGTTGCGAAGACGATCGCGTTTTTAGCCTATAAGGGCGCTTGCGCCTTTGTTCTAACAAGTGTAGAGTCAATCTTCCTTTTCATTAGTATATGTCAGGATTAAGGCTTTTATTTTTTTTCGTTCTTTGTTAAACTATAGAAGGATATTATTTAAGTAGCATTCAATCTTTTTACATATGAAATTTTTGAAATGCGGGGTGTAGAATATGCGTTACATCTTCACGATTATTTGGTCACTGCTAATTAGTGCGGCTGTTACATACGTGCTAACAAGTATGGCTGGTGAACCATTCATCTTATCTGAAGCGGTCATTTTGGCAGTGATTTTTATGATTGTCACTTTCTTGATGGGCGACGTAATATTAAAAGAGAAGAAAAATTAACAAATAACAAACCCTTGCCGCCAAGGAAAGTGGCAAGGGGTTGTTATTTGTATTAATACCACGCAAGTAAGCCAAGTGTTGCAAGGGCTGCGAGTGGAAGAATCACCCGGCTGAACCGTCTTGGAGGAACATACCCAAATCCTGGTCCATACCAGCCATATGGTCCAAATTGCCGGTAATCATGCCCTTCATCATGAGGGGCTGCTGCCATTTGTGTCTGTGCATCGATAGGAACGGCCATATATACATATTCATCATCTAAGCCAGTGATGATGCCATCAATACGAGCCCCTTCTATCGTTTCAATAAGCACATAAGAATGCATATGTTTTTTACATTGTTCATACATTTTTTTAGAATCATGTTTCATTGTCACATCAATCAACCCTCCTCACCAATTAGACTATTCACCTAGTTAAAAATAGGAACTTGTCTATTTGAGGATGGATTCGATGTATTGAAGGGGAGAATAGGATGGATTTCATTCAAGATTTAATTGTTATTATTCAGTATTTCATTCTTGGACTTGTACAAGGGGTTACCGAACCGATTCCAATTTCTTCAAGCGGACATTTGATTATTTTCCGCGAGCTCTTTGGGATTGAGGCAAAAGGACTTTCATTTGAGATTTTCGTAAACTTCGCTTCATTACTCGCTGTTTTATTAATTTACAAGGAGGACATCATCCGACTAATCAAAAATACGTACCTATTTCTATTTAAAAGAGATAAAACGGCAAGAAGTGACTTTATGTTTGTCGTTTATCTCGTAATTGCAACTATTCCGGTTGGTGTGGTCGGTGTATTATTTGGCGATTATCTTGGAGAAGTGTTGAGCGGGACAAATGTAGTTGGTGTTACTTTATTAATTACAGCAGTAGCTATTTGGTTCATCCGTAATCTTCGCGGGAGACGACTTGAGGGCGATTTAACGATGAAAGATGCTGTAATTGTCGGTCTTGCCCAAGCAGTTGCCGTTACACCGGGAATCAGCCGTTCTGGTGCAAGTATTGTTTCCGCGATGCTTGTCGGGATGAGACAGGATACCGCACTACGCTTTGCATTCTTACTTTATATTCCGGTCAGTTTAGGGACAACCATTCTGGAAGTTCCGTCATTGGTTGCAAGTCCGGAGTTCCAAGCGCTACTCATTCCGAATATCATTGCCTTTGTTACTTCTTTTGTTGCGACTTACTTTGCATTGAAGTGGTTTATGAATATTATGGCACATGGTAATCTGAAATACTTCTCCTATTACTGTGTCGTTGTTGGATTGCTTGTAATCTTTTTCTTATAACCTAACTCTCAAATGACTGTTGAGTTATCATTTTAAAAAGCAGCTCCGTCTTGGTAGCTGCTTTCTTTATGTTTCATGTTAGATTAATCCGGGATGCCCAGTGCTATTTTAGCATAGCGGGACATTTTGTCTTTGCCCCATGGCGGATCCCATACGATATTTGTTTTCGTCTCTTTAACTTCCGGAAGATCGGCTAAGGCAAATCTAATGTCCTGTTCAATATGACCGGCAAGCGGGCACCCCATCGTTGTTAGGGTCATCGTAACCGTACATAAACCTTCTTCATCAAGATCAACATCGTAAACTAAACCGAGGTTAACAATATCTATACCTAATTCAGGGTCAATCACATTTTCCAGTGCTCCCATTAGATACTCTTTTGTCGCTTCATCCATTTTACGAACCTCCTTTTTCCCTTCTTTTCTTTATTAAACCATAATTCCAGTAAAATATTAAGTATTTGAATCCGTATAAACTGTTACAGATTCGCACGGAACCATTTTACTAATTCTAGGATAGCACGCCTGCTTACTTTATGTCCGGCATTTGCCTCTTTGATAAACTGGATATCTTCTTCATTCTCATACTGCTTTTTTACTTCATCGTAAAATGTATACGAGTGATCAAATGGAACAACTGTATCCTGCCCGCCGTGCCAGAACAATATTGGCCGCCCGTTTAACTTGTCCGGTTGAAGGGATAAATCACATCTCTCCAGTTGATCGTACAATGCTTCAATTTGTTCGTCGGTTACTGGCAAGGCTCCCTCTTTTTTGAAGCTTTCGACGAGTGTTTTCGCAAATGTTGTAATGCGTGGGGAACCCATCAAGATAACGGCTGACTTGATCCACTCATATTGAGTTAATGCTGCTGATGTTGTAATTCCCCCCATACTCGTTCCCGCTACACCAACTCTATCATCCAAAATCAAGCCTTCTGCATCCAGCGCCTTTTTGATTTGTTCCAACTCTTGTACATTTTTAAGTACAATATCCCAGAAAGATATTTGTCGTTTCCGTTCGGATGTATTGATTTCCCTTTCTCCATGAAGTTCGCTATCAGGAAGTATGACACGGTAACCTTTTTCAGCAAGTAAGAAGGCTATCGGGAGATTATGTTCCTTTGCACTTGTAAAGCCATGGAAAAAGATGACAGTCGGTAATGCTTTATCCTTATCTTTGGTTTCTACAACGATTAAACTCGGTATATTTCCTATTTTTTCTTTCACTATTCCAATCATCACTTTTCACCTCACTCCTATGTTACCGATATTTAAACTCGTCCGCCAGTCTGAAACCTGCTAAAGTGAAACTTCATTCAGTAGGGGTCCTTATCTCCCCACTGAATGTTAGTTGAACAGAATCAGGGATTTACGAACTGTATATCCCTCACCTTCACCTGTTGGGCTTCCCTCATGTTTAGAAGTGGGAGTGTTACAGTCCGTTAATGCGTGATAAACTGACTGCTGTTAAAATAAATTTACTTTACTTACAGGCCTTTCTCTTATAGACTTAGTTACAAGATGAGGTGATTGAAAAATTATGAAAAAACATATGATTGCGCTCGATTTAGACGGGACATTACTGACAGATGATAAGAAGATTAGTGAACGAACGAAACAAGTGCTTTTCAAAGCAAAAGAAGAGGGACATATAGTAGTTATCTCGACTGGAAGACCACACCGGGCCAGTATTAATTATTATTATGAGCTTGGATTAGATACACCAATGGTAAACTTCAACGGGGCTCTTATCCACCATCCGCAAAACAGAAACTGGGATGCATTACATAACCCGATGCCAATCCGGACAGCACATAAGATTATTGAAGCTTGCCATGACTTACGTGTCAATAATATCTTAGCTGAAGTGCTGGATGATGTGTATATCGACTCCTTCGACAGCAAACTGATTGGCTTCTTTGATGAAATTGAAAATGAAGCCCCTTATGTAATTGGAAACTTAAAGCAAAAACTTGAGGAAGATCCTACATCGATCCTCGTTTATCCAGAGGAAGAACAAGTGCAGCAATTGAGAAGCCACCTTGACGGCTACCATGCTGAAGTGATTGAGCACCGTAAATGGGGTGCGCCGTGGAACGTCATAGAAATCATTAAAAAAGGTATGAATAAAGCAGTTGGTCTTCAAAAAATCGCGCATTACTTCGATATTCCGAAAGACCAGATTATAGCATTCGGGGACGAGGACAATGATTTGGAAATGATTGATTATGCTGGCGTCGGTGTTGCTATGGGAAATGCAATTGATGAGCTGAAATCACTCGCCAAACATGTCACTGCAACAAACGAAGAAGATGGCATCGGAGCATTTTTAGAGGAATATTTAAAATTAAAAGTGAACACACCAAATTAAAACGAGCGTATGCATAGCAAAAATAAAAGGGTTCATACTAAAAGGGAAACGTGAATAGCGTTTCCCTTTTTACTTGCGAAAAAACGAGGAGGATATTAGATGGAACAACAATCACTATTCCAGCAAGCTAGACAACGAGTAATGGATATGATGAATATGGGTGAAAATGTGACCGAAGCAGACAAGGAAGCAGTTCAACACGCAATCCAAGCAGCTTACCAGGAAGCAACGCCCGAAGAACAAAAAGAACTACAGCAATTGGAACAGCAATTAACAAATAACGAGCAGCTATAAATAGTAACGAGGCTGGGGCTTACCTCTAATCATATGTGGTAAATTCCCAGCCTTGTTCCCTTTAACGTGCTGTCCCTCAAAGCGTAAAAAACTAAAGAATTATAAATTGATACACAGCCCATAAATTTTCGAATCTCTTTAACTAAACATTAAGTGAAGAAGGAACACCAACTCATAATGCGAGTTCTAACACAACACCCGCCTTGGCACACTCTAAGCATCGACCCCTACCACAGTATGAAGTTTTACTTTATAATTTCCTCTTTATCTGCTACTATATGAGTAAGTATGAACAAAAGAGGAGTGTGTAGGATGGCAATTCGTATGGAGGGTACTCCAAACCCAAACGCGATGAAATTCACATCTGATAAAGTCATTTTTGAAGGTACAAAAAGCTATTCGCTCATGCCAGGAGATACGAGTGAATATGATATTTTAAATGATTTAATGACCATTGAGGGTGTAGATAACGTTTTCGGCTATCAGAACTTTATTACCGTCAATAAACACTTTGATGTAGAGTGGGAGCAACTATCCCCGCGCGTTATTGAAATGATCGAGAAACACGGCTATTAATACATAGAAAAAAGGAACTTCTCATTGATGGAAGTTCCTTTTGTTCTTTTATTCAGTGATATCAATCGGGATAAAATTCGGGTGGAGTACTTCGCCGTCTGGAGATTTACCATATAACGTTAAGATCGGTGTTTCTTCCTTTTCAAAAGAAGATTCCGGGATTTCCCCGGTGATTTCAAAACTTTGCCAAACTCCCGGTTCTCCTTCTAATTCGTAAACTGTTTCCGGGTGCAATTCCTCATCCCCTTGCTCTAGGTGATAATAGAATTGCTCATTCTCAGCTCGCACTTCACCAGTTAAGGTATAAGTATTAGCTTCCGTCTGCAAGTCCAACCCCCGAAAAACAACGGTATACTGTGCTTCCGTGTTATCCGGTGATTTTGCTTGCTCGTTTGTTTCACTATCATTTCCACATCCGACAAGGATAAATAAGAATATAACTGCAACTAAGTATTTCTTCACACTACCTAATCCTTTCTAAAATAGCCATAGACTGCGGTTGTTTCCACTACGTTTGTGAATGCATCCGGGTCTACTTCTTTAATAATCTTCTCGACGTCATATAATTCATAACGGCTCAACACCAGATAGACCATCTTCTTCTCTATCTTCGTATAGGCTCCCTGTGCAGGAAGGAAAGTAATCCCTCTAATAAATCGACTATGGATTGCTTCTTGCAGTTCTTCCGGCTTTTGCGTAACAATCATTACCGTCAGTTTCACATGGCGAGTGTGGATCATGTCGATCACCCTTGTTGTCACATAGAGCGCAATTAATGTATAAAGCGCGTTCTCCGGTGAGTAAAGTACCCCGGCAAGCAGGATAATAATTCCGTTAAGCGCCATTAAATACGTGCCGACCGGCTTATCATTCACGCGTGATAATAACATCGCGATGATATCCATTCCCCCGGTTGAAGCCCCAATCTTTAAGGAGATCCCGATACCAGCACCTGCAATCACACCACCAAATACTGCATTCAGCATAATATCCTCTGATAATGCAATAACCGGCATGACCTCAAGAAATATTGTCGAGAACAACACAGAGATTCCACTATAAATTGTAAACCCTTTTCCTACTTTAAACCAGCCTAAGACGAATACCGGTATGTTCAAGAGAAATAGGAATATCCCTGTTCCGATATGCATCCCAAGGAAATCCTGAAAAATACTCGATAAGAGCTGAGCTGCACCCGCAAAGCCGCTTGCATAAACGTTAGCCGTAATTAGAAAAAAGTTAAGCGACACTGCTAATAAAAAAGCACCGATAATGACGATGAATATTCGTTTAGCTTCCATCATAAACATGAGCGTTCCTCCTGTATTAATAATTTGTTCAAAAAAGAAGATAAAAAAGACCAAGTTCGCTTAGGAACACAAGCGTCCTTGCACAACCAACACTAGCACGTCCTGTGCATCGAATTTCGAGGCAGTAAGATTCTAGCAACGAAATGTACGTTATTAGAGGAGCGGAAAAACTAGCCAACGAGCTTTCACTGGATGCGGAAGGTTTTTAGAACTTCCTCTTTCAAGAAGTGTCTTTTTTACCGGAAGCTTTGAACAACCTTGACAAATTCATAACTTTTCAAATACTTTTTGACTAAATGACCTTCTCGCTTTAAACTAGAAGAAGGCAAGCAAATTGTAGATTGGAAGTGATTTGATGAACGTAAAAATTATAGCTGATTCTGCTTGTGATTTATCAAAAGACTATTATATCGAATATGGCATTGAAATGGTACCATTAAATGTCCATTTAGATAACAAAGACTATGCGGATGTAAAAGAAATCGATCCGAAAATCATTTATGATGGAATGCGGAATGGCAAAGCCCCAAAGACTTCCCAACCTTCTCCAGAGGCTTTCAAAAAAGTGTTCACCGCCTCTGCAGAAAAGAATGAGCCACTCGTCTATGTATCATTCTCCTCCGAATTATCCGGAACGTATCAAAGCGCGAAAATTATGGAAGACCAGATAAAAGCAGAATATCCGGATGCACCTATCCGGGTTATCGATTCTAAATGCGCTTCACTCGGTTACGGACTTGTCGTTCTTCATATAGCAAAAGCGGCTAAAAATGGTGCTTCTTTTGATGAAATTGTCGAAGCTGCTGAACACCAGGCACAACATATGGAACATATTTTCACTGTTGATGATTTGGAATACTTATATCGCGGCGGTCGTGTCAGCAAGACTTCCGCATTTGTCGGTAGCTTACTCAAGATAAAGCCAATTTTAAATGTAGAAGATGGTAAATTAATTCCACTTGAGAAACTGCGGGGTTCTAAAAAGGTATTGGGCCGAATGATTGAACTAATGGAAGAACGCGGAACAGATTTCCAAAATCAGACGATCGGCATCAGTCACGGAGACGATTTGGAACGGGCCGAACAACTCGCTTCCCTCATTCATGAAAAATTCAAGGTTCCAAGGGAAAATATCGTTATCGAAATGGTCGGTGCTGTTATTGGCGCCCATTCCGGACCAGGTACCCTTGCTTTATTTTTTTCCAATCAACCAAATAAATAACAGCGATAAAGACGCTTTGTTCGCAGTTTGAGGGGACATGGCGTCTTTATCCTTCTTGCTACACCTTCCTCTTCTTTATTCTAACAACTCTTACTGGGATCTGGATGCGCATCTATCCATTAGCATCCCATACATGGATAGATTATACTCATATACTGCATGCCCATATCGCCCTACTTGGATGGATTTTCCTCGTTTTATTTATTATTTTCTTATCGTTTAAGAACCCAATCGCAGCACGAAGACAAGCACTTCTCATTCTAGGAGTACTGTTTATCACGTATTAACGGTCTGTAATAATCCCACCTCCAAACATGGAAGGAAGCCCAAGATGTGAAGGTGGAGGATATACAGTCCGTAAATACCTGATTCTGTTCAACTAACATTCAGTGGGGGAGGGAAGGAAACCCCCATTGAATGAAGTTTCACTTTATCACGTCACTGTTCATGTTCCCAGCATTTCTTATTAGGGTAACAGCCAATAAATCAAAGAAACGCCCGGGCCGCTTCCCAAGCGTTTCTTCATTCTTGTTATTTCTGAATCCCTTGATCGGCCTCTTTTCTCTCTTGTTCTTTCTGTTTCTTCGATAAATAGACAACGACAAAAACAAAACCGAACAAGATAGTAGCAACCATTATAATAAGGGTCCAGTTCAAGCCGACATCATCCATCAATTGATAGACCTCCACCGATTCTCTCGGAATACCTATCCGGTAATTATCTTCTGGATTCTGACGAGCAAGGTTATCTGCTAGATAGCCGCGGAACAACATATCCGGACCGACATCGGTAACATCTATATAGCTGGATTCACTGCCATTATTGATGCCGATATACATCGTTTCTCCTTCATAAGTTCGCTTAAACACTGCATAGGAATCACGCTCATCAATCAATTCAAAGTCACCGTGTCTTAAAGAAGGGAATTCAGTTCGTAAAGAGGAAATCCGTTCATGGAACTCCATCAAGTCTTGATCCCCACTATTAAGAGGTACTGACCTTTGAGAATCTTCTGCTGTCTCCCCATACATCCCCACTTCCGTACCTTGTAAAATCAAAGGTGTTCCAGGTGTTGTATACATATACGTTAAAGCAAGTTGCCAAGCCGTTACGATATTCCTGCCATTTTCGGAAAATTTCTGGGAGAATCGTTTCGAGTATTTATCATCCACGATAAGGATACTTTGAAAATCGCTCATCTCTTTTTGTATTTCATAAATTTCTACTGGAGATTGATCAGGCATACTGAAAATATCCGAAATCATTTGTCCTATTTGATAATTATCGATCGCATCGAGTGACGTATGTTCCATAATCTCAGCTATATCAGCTTCTTCGTCAAGTATATCTCCGAGTAAATATTTGTTTGGATGACTTTCTTTTAACTCTGTTGTAAGTCGATTTAAAAAGTCAATAGATGATTGGTCAACTGCATGAAGACTCAGTCCATCGATTTTAGTCTCATCGAGCCAGAACGAAGCGGCGTCGATCAAGTATTCTTGTACATCCAGGTTATCCTGATCAAATTGTACAACACGTTCTGTCCAGTCTGGACCCGTAACTTCTTCTGTTAAAACCCAGTCCGCACGTTGGGGATCAAGTGCAATAGAATGATCCTCCGGTATGTAATTCGTAACAAATTCAAGAACAACCTTTATATCCTGCTCATGTGCAGCCTCAACGAGCTGTTCCAATTCCTCAAACGTCCCGAATTGCGGATCGATTTCTGTAAAGTCTTCCACCCAATACCCATGGAATCCATCCTCCATATTTGCCATAATCGGCGACAGAACAATCGTTGTTACACCGATTTGCGTGAGATCCTCCAACCGGTCCATAATCCCTTTAAGGTCACCACCATGGTAAGCGGCTGGGTCATCAACATCGACTGCAATATCATTGGAAAAGTCCCCATTGTTATAACGATCGACAATGATTTCGTACATGATTTCATCTTCAATTTGTCTATCTTCTGCTGCAACCGGTAACACATATATGAAAAACGAAAATAGGATTGTTAAACCGATGACTAGTTTTTTCCTCATTATCTTATCCCCACCATTTCAATTATTACTATCTTGTACTATTATTAATGAAAATAAATTTTAGTCAATTACTATTCCACAATTGTTGAAAAAACTTCAAAAGCTTTTTTATATCAAAGGCGCAAGCGCCCGTTTAGCAACGTACAAACTGGAGCACTCCGGAATGAGATAAAGGAAACACAACGAACGATAGTGAGTTGATGTTGACTTATCGATTGGAGGAGTGTGAAGTTTGATAGTTGCTGGGCGCTTGCGCCGGACGTGGCTAGTCCGGAATATCTAAGTTATCTACAGTATTTATATTTTTATAGTACGCTATGCAATAAAAAATAAGGCTGGAACATGTAGTCCAACCTCATTTTTTCATATCGAATTTAAACTCATCCTATAATGGCAGGCGGATGTATCCTAAGACAAGTACTAGGATTAGTGCGATTATGAGTTGAGCCCACCAGCCGGCAACCGGTTTGCCTTTGGTTGTTTTGACAAGAAGCATTTCCATTGCTGCAATGAGCCAGATTCCGGCAAGACCTTTCGTGATTGCCTCTGCGCCCATCGGCATGGAGAAGTTCGCCAAATAGACGTCGAATAATAAATACCCACCAGTAAAAATAATGATGAGATAGAATAAGCGTAAAATCATATGAACGATTTTTCCGCCTTTTTCGTTCCCTTGTTTATAAAGGAATAAAGCTACTAAAAATAGGATCAGTCCGAGTATCCAAGACGTGACATGCATATGAAGCATTGTATTATTACCTCCTTCAATCTGTTTGTACAGTTTACATCAATCCTCATCATACCATGTTCCAGAAGAGAATTCATTTTAGAAGCAAGGAAGGCTGGCGTCCCCGCGTGATTCGTTAACAAATTGGACACTTAAAATAATCCCTTCTTCCCCCCATGCTTTTCCTTCGCTTTCCAGCTACGACGTTTCATTTAACTTCCACCCTTCTTGCTATTTTCGCAAAGGTTGTATTGCTTTATAATTCAAACTTCGCCAAACCCATTCTAATGGACCGAATCGATAGCGGGATAACCACCATTTACTTACCAATATTTGCAAGGCAAAGATAAACACAACGATTACGAGTGAAACAGAAGGTAACACTGAATTATACAAACCAAAGCAAATACCGTAAAACAAAATAAAACTAATAACTGATTGGAGAATGTAATTACTTAAAGCTGTTCTCCCGACATAACGGAGTGGCCGAAGCAATTTCCTGCCTGATTCAGTTTGGGCCAAAACTGTTAGCAGTGTCATATAAAATAAAGCAGATGCCGTTCCGCCGAGGTTATCTTGTACATACGAGAGCCATAAAGGATTTCCTATAAGATATGGTCCAGCCTTCAAGAGCAGACTGAATAGAAACGTGATGATTAACAGCCGCTTTAGTGTATGTTCGTGTTTTTTCGGCTCATGGAACACTCGCTTTCTCGCTAAATACATGCCAAGCAAAAACAATGGCAAAAGTGTCATGGTGAGAAAAATGAAACCTATACCCGAATTAGCTAAAGACCAATCATAAAAATTTTGTTTCCAAATAAGCGGAAGCTCGTTACTCGAATAATTTTCTATCGCTTGATTGATTGCAAGTTTATCCGAAAAGTTTAATAGATCACGCACCGCATATAAAGCTGGCGTAATCAAGGCAACACTGCCAAAAAGAAGGACAGCAGCCCAAACTAATAACGTCCGCTCCTTCACTTCGATAAACAAAAGGAGGAAGAGTCCTATTAAACCATATGATAGTAGAATATCTCCATGCCAAATGAGGAATGCATGGATGAGTCCAAAGCCGATTAAACCAAATTGTCGCCGTAATAAAAATGGTGTAAAAGCGATTTCTTTCACTTGTAGACGTTCTTTCATCAACTGCCAACTGAAGCCGAATAATATGGAGAATAATGTATAAAAACTACCTTGAAAAAAGATATCAATAAACGCCTGAATGGCTCGTTCAAGCGGTGTATTCCAAACCGTTTCTGCACCACCGTATATAAAATATGGTGCTGAAAAAGCTCCAATATTCACGGTAAAAATGCCAAAGATAGCAAATCCTCTAACGATATCAATATGCTCCAAACGATTATTTACCCTCGTCGGTGCTAACTGCATCCTTCCATCCCCCTCCCTTTGGGGTCAGAGCAGTTGGGACAACTGCTCTGACCCCAATGTCCCGATTCTACTTATAGTTTACCCTTCTGGGACTTGTATGAATAGTTGTTTTTCGAAAAAGTATAAATATGCTTCTTTTACCGGCTGGTTCCAGATTCGTTCAACCGCGGCCCGGTATAGGGATAGCTGGACTTTGTATCTTTTCCTTAGTTTTTCTTCTAAGGCAGATGTAACAGGTTCGGTAATTGTATCCGTCTTATAATCCAGGATGATCCAGCCATCATCTTTTGGAATAAGGCAATCGATTACCCCCTGAATGAGTACTTCTTCCTTTTTCTCCGGATCAAATTCCGAATAGACTTCTTCGGCCTTGAGCATGAGACTAAACGGAACCTCGCGATACACCCCCTCAATCTTCCTCATATATTCCGCTAAAGGAGTGCCGTAAAAATGTTCAATCGCAGCAATATCAATAACATCTGCCTCAGTTCGTGTCAGGATTTCCTTTTCCACAAGCCGCTCGACTTCTTCTGCAATCTCTGGGGCGGTAAGAACTCTATTCAATGGCAAATGCTGCATGACCGTATGCATTGCCGTTCCCTTTTCCGCAGAACTTAGTGTCTTCTCCTTCTGCAGGAAGTTCGGCCGCTTGATGATCGGCGGCTTATAATCGGAGATCAATTGATCCGCACCATATTCATCAAAAAGCTCGCGCTGACGTTTGATTTCCGTCACCGTCTGCTTCGCCCTCGTCATTGTCGCTTCCTTGTCCGGATAATTATAATTTAACCGCTCATTGACATACTCCCGAAGCGTCTCACTCTTCACGGGAACCGGCTCCCACGCTTCAATATGTTCTTTCAATTGCTCTTTCTCTATGCTTTCATCCGCATCCAAGTTCGTTAAATCGCGCGCATGGACAATGGTGATTTCCCACCGCGAATGATCTTTACGAATCTCCTGTCCTAATCCCACTGGTAGCTCCCTCGTCCTTAGGATTTCGTTCTGTTCATGACGGATGAGTGCAGGGCCAACCCAATCAAGATACGATTTCTTCTCTAGACGATAATGTTCCGGCAGCACCCAGTCCGGATGGTCAAGTATTTTATCCCAATTATCCAATTGTTTCTGTAGTTCCCTAACATAACCAGTCATGACGAGTTTTTCCTTTGCCCTTGTGAGCGCAACATAAAGAACACGCATTTCTTCAGCGAGCTGCTCTCTTAACTTCTTCATTTTAACAGCTTCATAGAAAAGGGTCGTATATGTCAGGCGTTTGACCGGATCAATGAACTTTGTTGCAAATCCATATGTCTTATCCAACAAATACTTTTCATTTAAATCGCGTAAATTAAATTGTTTATCCATCATGCCGACAATGACAATTGGAAACTCAAGACCTTTACTCTTATGGATTGTCATAATCCGAACCACATCTTCTTGTTCACTAAGCGCACGGGCAGCTCCTAAGTCTTTCCCTTCTTCCTCCATACGCTCAATAAAGCGCAGGAATCGGAATAGTCCACGGAAACTCGTTGATTCATAGCCTCGCGCCCGGTCATAGAGCGCACGTAAATTCGCTTGGCGCTGTCTTCCACCGGGCATGCCACCGACAAAGTCATAATAGCCGGTCTCACGGTAAATATCCCATATTAATTCCGATAACGCACCGTCTCTTGCCGCACGCCTAAATTCTTTTAAGCGTTCCAAAAATGGCGCAAGCTTTGCCGTCGTTTTGTTATCATTCGCTTTTACGTAGGTTCCAAGCGCTTCATAAAAGGATCCATTCCGGTTTGCCACCCTGATTTGAGTCAGTTCATCTTCATTTAACCCGAGAATAGGTGAACGGAGTACGGAAGCAAGCGGAATATCCTGGTGTGGATTATCAATTACTTTCAATAGACTGATCATCACTTTTATTTCGATCGCTTCAAAGTATCCTTCCGAAACATCAGCATAAACTGGTATGCCTTGCTGCTTTAATTCTTCGGCAATAACTGGAGCTTGTTTCATCCCTCGAAGTAAGATGACAATATCGCGGTATTGGGCAGGACGCTGGGCACCTGTTTCTTTATCGACGACTGAAAAGGCTTCTCCGTCTCGCCCGATCCACTTTTTAATCAGCTTGGCATAAGCTCTGCCTTCGATTTGCGCCTTTTCAAGATCGCGGAAATCTTCCGCTTCTTCCGTTTCACCCTCAAGAGGCTCCACTTCTTTATCTCCATCAATTAAAATAAGCTCCGCCTCAGGACGAGCAATCGGCACCTCATCATAGCTTTTATTCCCGTAAATCAATTCAGCTGCCGCGTCATATTCTATCTCACCTAAAGCTTCATCAATAACTTGCCGGAAAATATAATTCGTCGCGTTTAAAACTTCTTCCCTGCTACGGAAGTTACTCGCGAGATCAATCCGCTTTCCAGCACCTTCCTCCATACGGAAACGTTTATATTTCTCAAGGAATAGTCTTGGTTCGGCATGCCGGAAGCGGTAGACACTCTGTTTGACGTCCCCGACCATGAATGTATTGCCTGGATTTTCCTGTTTACTCACCATTTGGATAATCGTTTCCTGCACATGGTTCGTATCCTGATATTCATCAACAAGCACTTCTGTAAATTTAGCTTGCAAATCAAGAGCGACACGGGAGGGTATTAGTGTATCCGCATCTGCCTCCTCATCCAGTAACAGCTCCAGACAGTAATGTTCCAAGTCGGAAAAATCAACAAGTGCCTTTTCCTTCTTCGCCTTCGTAAATTCTGTCTTAAACTCTTTTACAAGTCCCGTCAGTTTTTTAATGACCGGATACATTTCCTGCATCTCCGCCACATGGCGCTCTAGGGGCCTGCTCAACCATTTTTTCTGGATCGTACTAAAACTGTCCCTATAGCTCTTTCGTAAAGCTTTCACAGCTTCTTTCTTCTCTTCGTTACAATCCATTTTCTTTGACGAAAGGCGGATAAATTTATAACTGCCCATCCATTCGACAAGTTCACTCCAGGAATCTATCCGTTCTTCTGCAGCATGTAAGCCTTCGAGGTCAGAAGTGATTGTATCGATATAAGCATCGGGACCATCACTTTCCCTCGCAATCGTCAGCGCCTGTTCCATTTGCTGCCGAATACCTGTCAATGTATTCTTTATTTCGTATTTAAGGATTGGAAGAAAGTCTAAATCATTTTCCTCCCAATCTTCCGGAATATGATAGCTTTCTGCTAAATCATCAAGCCATTGTTCCGGCCAAGGGTTCTGAATTGCGAATGTGTATAACTTTAAAATCAATTCCTCAACATCAACGTCACTCCGGTCACTCGAAAAACGATCGACTACTGCAAAGAATTCATCAACGGTACTCGTCTCGTCACCGTACCATTCCTCAAATAAATCATCGAGTACATCCTGTTTAATTAAATCCATCTCCATATCATCACCAATCCGAAAGCCCGGATCAATATCTAATAGATAGGCATACTGCCGGATGACTTCGAGACAGAATGAATGAAGAGTAGAGATTGATGCGCGCTGGAGTAGGGATAACTGTTTCTTTAAGTGCACGGAATTCGGGTCCACTTCAAGCGCTCGCTCAAGAGCTGTTCCTACACGGTTACGCATTTCTTGTGCTGCTGCATTCGTAAAGGTGACGACTAGTAAGGAGTCGATATCGACCGGGTCCGCTTTGTCCAGCAGTTTTTGAATAATCCGTTCGACGAGCACTGCCGTTTTTCCAGATCCGGCTGCGGCTGCAACGAGGATATTCGTTCCTGCTGTATAAATCGCTTCTTCTTGTTCTTTTGTCCACTGTACCATTAATGTTCCTCCTCCCCTGCTATTCTCTCAAGCACTTCACTCTCAGACATGTGCTTCAGCCGGCGAAATTCATTCTCTTCTAAGCCTGTATCAAATTGACAGACAGAAAGGAATGGACAGAATTTACATGCTGTCATTTGCTGATCCTGATATGGATTGAGCTTGACTTGACCGGTTGTAATTTCAATCCCGGCCTGCTCGATCAGTCCATGGATATATTGTTGCAAATCGTGGAATGTATCTTTCGTTGCGACTTTAGACTGTTTATAAAAGTTTCCCGTTTTCGTGAGCGCAATTGGCAGCATGTCGCTATGTCCAGTTTCAAGAGCTGTATCCATACTACGGACAGTCGCCTCATCCTGAAGCAACAGTCCTTTCATTTTAAACGCTTTGAACAATTCCTTTTCCAGCTTGCTTGCTTCCATATCTGGTTGTTCACTAATCATCGGATTATGAACATGGAAATAAAGAACACCAGCAGGACTCGCCTTCATTCCAAGCCATTCCTCCGCTTGGGACAAGACGACATCAAGGTATGCAAGCATCTGCAAGGCAAGACCGTAATAAACATTCAAAAGCTTCAAACCTTGGTCACTTGATTTATAATCAATAATCCGCAAATAAAGCTCGTCATTTATTTTCGCTTGGTCGACCCGGTCAATTTGGCCGCGAAGAATTAGTTCAAAGCCATTTGGCAACTGCATTACCATTGGTTTAAGTGGTGCATTCTCACCGAAAGCGACTTCTAATCCGACAGGTGAAAAATTACTTTTCCTCGCTTGTTCACTCAAGATAAACGTTGCTCTAGCAATTGTTTCCTGTAACTTCTGTTGAATATATTTATAACGATTCGAGCTATATAATATCTGATGCTGTAAAATAGGAGCAAGCTTACCAACAGCCCGGTGCGCATAGGCACTGGAGTCTTCCTTCGATAATTCCCGGTAATCCCTGCCCTCCGTTCGAATCCACTCGGTAATGACCTTGAGCGCTTCATGGAATAACTGACCGATATTTGGCGCATCCAGCTTATACCTTCTTCTCTCTTCCAAGTTTAAACTGTATCTTGCAAAATGTTGATAAGAACAGCGATAGTATGTTTCCAGTCTACTGACACTCGCTTTAACCTGTTTTGGATAAAGTTCTTTAATCGTATCTTCGGCTAAGTCAGTCGGCAAATTCCGGTAGTAGAGACTTTGCAAAATCATATAAGTCGTATCGTTTTTCGGCTCCTGTTCCATGTACCAATTTAATACATGCCACCAGACAGCTTCCACTGGATAGCCTCGGCGATAACGGGCAAGTTGCGCCGTTAAGGCTGCTCTTGTCTTGACCGGATTCGTAATAAATCGTTCAGCACGCACAAGGTCATCCGGATCTTGAAGCAGGGATCTTTCCTTCGTCTCAGGGAAAAGATCCTCCACTCGCTTTATAAGCTGGGACGGCATTTTCCCCTTCCCTTCCTCATCACTTAATGTGTAACTAATATGCAGACGGTCCCTGGCAACGGTAAACGCAAGATACATAAAAAATTGATCATCAAGCAACTGGCGTACACTGCTTTCTGCCAGGCGGACACCATTTTGTTCAAGTAGTTCCCTTTCCCTTTCATTGATGAGTCCATCCCCAGCCGGTTTCATTGGCCAGACTCCATCATTGACCCCAAGTAAAAAAGCAACCTGAACGCGGCCAATCCGGGAGCGATCAATTGTCCCAACAATCACATGGTCCATACTCGGTGGTACATGGGCAAACTCAAGCGTCTCTAAACCTGCTTCCAGCGTCGTACGGAAGACATCAAGACTTAGTGACTCCTCGCCTGCCATTTCAACAAGCTCATCAAGGATTTTCAAGACACCATCCCACACTTGTTCCTGCTCCCGTGCTTTTTCAATTTCCCCTGCTGCGTCATCTGTTTCCCGCATTTGTTCCAATCGTTCAGGTGCCCGCACCTGTTCAAATAATTTGAATAGAACTTCACACTTTTCGCGGACGGTTTCCGCCTCCCGTATCGCCTCATCAAACCCTTGTAAAGAGTAGACAATTTGCCGACGATAACGATTAATCCGCTTCTGTTTGTCGAGCTCCCGATCTGTTTGACCCGCTTCCTCAAACCCGCGGAAACGTTGAAAGATCCATTCTTCTTCAGCAAACCAGCGCTCCCTTGTACGGATTCCATACTCTAATACATAATTCTCCAGTTCATCAATCGCATCCGCCGTCAACGGATAATGCTTATCGGCAGGTGGAACAAAACCCGTTTTCAGCACCCGGAAGACGGCATCATAGCGCCAATTCCCTTCAATTACATCAAAAATGGAGCGGATAAATTCGATAAAAGGGTGGTTCAACATCGATTTCTTCTCATCAATAAAGACAGGAATACCATGATCTTCAAAAATTGTATCAATTAGATCATGATAAACATTTGCTTCCCGCATAAAGACAGCAAAATCACGATAACGGTAATCTTGTTCCCGAACGAGCCGAAGAATTTCCTGAGCGGCTCCTTCCACTTCCGCTCGTGGATGTACCGCCTCAGCAATTTGAATCGGAACTTCACCTTCATAAGTTGGAGCAGGTCTTGTGTCAAAATATTTTTCCATATGGAGAAAGTAAGGACGCTCCTTGAATCTGCCGTTCTCCGGGTAAAATTCCAGCTGCTCCTCAAGCGGAACATCATTCGCTTCTGCTAGTTGCACGAGCTGATGATAGGTTTCCTTCGTCTGATAAAACAGGTCAAGCTCTGCTGGTTCTTCTTTCGTATCGTCCACCGTAAGCACGACAGTAACCGTCTTACATTTCTTCAGTAAGGCTTCTACTACCGCAAGTTCATTTGGTGTAAATTGGTGAAAACCGTCCAAATAAATTTCAGCATATTCCAGCAGACGGGATGTACCGATTTTTTCCGCAAGCAATTGGAGCTGGTCTTCGCTATCAATATAGTGAGGCGCCAGGCGCTCGGTTAAACGTTCATAAATATATAACAAATCCCGCAATTTCATTTCCAGACTTACTTCATTTGGCTCCTTATGGACATATTTTTCTATTCCCGCAATTTCTTGCTGCAAAATTTCCGGGGTGACCTGGTATCGTTTAAATTCAGTTATCATCCGTTCGAGCTCTTGGAGAAATCCTTGTTTTTCCAATGCTTTTTTAAAGGTATACCATTCCCCTTGTTTTTCTTCAATAATCTTCCGGAGCATCATTTGAATACCGATCGAGCTAATAAATTGTCTTGTCCCGCCGCCGACTTCTTGCAAGATGCGCCAGGCGAGCCGTGAGAAACTAGCTACTTGTGCGCGGATGCTTCCGTCAATTCCTTCCGCGGTGAATAGGGCGCGTTCTTGTTGGAAGGTCATTTGGTCGGGTACGATATAAAATATTGGTTTGCCGTGCGGGCTTTCCAACAGTTTTTCTTTAATTTCTTCAATGACAATTTGACTTTTATCTGTTCCGGAACGCCCAGTAATAAAGCGTATTCCCATAGGTATCCTCCTCTAATGATCAAAATCTATTTACAAATAGTTAAATGTACTTTATCTAATCCGAAAAGCGTAGGTATGTGTTGGGCTTCCTGCACCCGAGTATAAAGCAAAAGGCTTATATCCCTAGTTTACCAGAGATATAAGCCTGCTCCTATATTTTTAGTTTGTTCTTTTTGGATAGTTTTTCTCCATTACTTTGCGCTGTAATCGGCCTTCAAGGTATTTGCCAATGAACCAGAATAACCCCACTCCGATGAGTACGACGATTGTTTTCATCGGGTTTTTGGCAAATTCCATCATACTTGATCCGACGTAAGCGATAGAGAATATCATCACCGCTTTCCCGAGCAGCACAGCCAGAATAAACTGTTGTGCGCTAATCCTTGAAAAGCCTGCGACAATATTAATTATTGCAGATGGAGAAAATGGAAAACAAAGTAAAAGAAACAATGGACCAAAGCCATGCCGTTCTACCCAGCTCGTCACCCGGGAGACTTGTTTGTTTTGCTTAATCTTTCGTTCCACCCATTCGGCATTTGATAACTTTCGCATGAGCAAGAAAACAAGAATCGCACCAACACAAGCACCGATCCATGAATAGAGAAAACCTTTCAACAAACCATAAGCAGCAGCATTCGCCAAGACAAATACCATAAGCGGTAAAAATGGCAAGAGCGCTTCAATAAAAGGCAATAAAATTCCCGGTAAAGGGCCTAATCCTTCATACTGGTTCAATAGTTGTTGAATAAATTCCTCAATTTCTTCATTTTGTAATTTCGTTCTCCAATTTTGAAATGTAATGGTCGTTGATAATAAGTACATGTAAGCCTAATCTCCTCAGCATAGATGAACACGTTTCTTATAGTTTAAATTATCTTTCAGAAATATCCTAGTTTAACATCACTAAATTTTGCCACTTTCTTTTTTCTCTTTTATTATAGTATTTTTTTCAAGTTTGTCGTATAATAAACTAAAGCAAACACATGTTCTCTTAAAGGAGGATGGTTCATGCGATTTATTACGGAAGAGGAATACGCAATCGCTTCCCGTTTCCTATTTCTTTCGATGGCAATTGTTGTAATGAGACAAGACATCCAGCATGTTGACGAAGGGCCGTTTAAAATTAAAGCGCCCTATCTGGAACTTTTGAAGAAAATGGAGTCTTTGGCGTTAGAAGAGCGAAGGGGATTAAAATTCAAGATGAAGAAACAAAATATAGAAGTCATTACGCTAAACAAAAATGATTCCTTCTCCTCTTTTCTGTTTCTTTGCCAAGGCAGAGAGGAAAAACGGAACTATTTCAATCCTTCCATCCGCAAAAAAGTGGAACTGATTATCAAAGAACATCTCGTTCAAGCGCTCAAGGCCGACTCTAATCGCGTTCATTCTTAAAAGTATTCGGCGCGTCAAATGGATTCGGGGTCTCGGCTATCATCCCTTTCCCCATATGGTGTAAACGGCTATTCAATCTATAACGGAACTGGGCTGTTCGACGTACTTGATTGGTTAACGAACCGTAAGACACATCAAGGGTGATTGTTTTTCCATTGATAAAAAGTACTTCAGTATCTCCTTCAGTTAACGGTATCACGTCATCAACATGGGAATGAGAGAGCCAAGAACACTTTGGGCTTGTCGGAGAGTATGTAGGCAGGAAATACATGCCACTTGTGGGATCAATGGAAACAGGAACTTTGTGGGTGAACCCGCTAATGACGCGGCTTCCTTCCTGCCTTCCTTTCAGGCTACTCCCGAAGAACATACAGGCTTCATCGATGAGTTTACTTGGGGATTTATCGCTAACGTACTCTGCCGACTCATCCAAGATATAACTGATGAGTCTGCCCTCTTTATCACGGCTCGCGATAATAGCCATTGTCAACGGACTGATTTCATGAGAAGAGGTAAATATTTTTGCATTCATTTAGAAACTTCCTTTCCATGAGAAAAAGAAAGTGGCTTGAACATATAATAACAAAGACCCATTAAAAAAGAAAGACATAAAACCAAATCTTTAGAAAAAAACCAACAAACTGATAAAAATGTCGTTAAATAATCATTTTTTAAAACAAAAAAAGACCTAGACATTCCACCTTCGTCAAGGTCTATTAACTCAAATCTCCCTAATCACTTTCATCCAACGTAAGTGTCTCGCTCGTTCACTAATTATCGCGTTCTAATCGCCGTTCAATTGCCCGGTGGACGGATGCGCATTCTAGAGCACAGCCGAAGCCTCCTTGGGCTACCGCTCTGCGGGATCTTCGGACTCGCAGGAGTCACAGTCCATCGCGCAAATGAACTGTTAGAGAGTGTTATTATTAATGGAAAGTATCCCACCATGATAGGTGTCCTCTTACTAAAATGAAAAGTAGTGCTCCAAATTAGGCCTTTCCTCGGAGCAGTCCAGACACCTCGAGACTCCTGCGGGAGGATAGGCCTGGCGAGACCCCACAGCGCGATAGCGCGAGGAGGCTTGCCGGCCGCCCGCGGAAAGCGAGAGGTGTCTGGACTGCGGACCTCCAGGAGAAGGTTGGCTCACGCTGAATAAAAGAAATCAGCAGTTTATTGACTAGGAGTCTAGGATTTAATAAATCAAATTAATGAAATCTTCTTTGGAGATTTTCCCAAGATAATGTGAAACAGGGAAGTCTTCGAGTGCTGCTTCAATTGTTTTTCGGTCATGACGGAGACCAATTAATTTATTCTCCAAGTCTTTAATTTCCCCAATTCCGAAGAAGTCACCAAAAATCGTGCAATCCTCAATGATACCTTTTTTCACATTTAGACGAACGTCAACAAGGCCTGCAGGGAATTTGTGAGATTCCTGAATGTTGAATGACGGTGACTTACCATAGTTCCATTCCCACTTTTGATAACGGTTGCGGGAAATCTCATGGATTTTTTCCCAGTCTTCATCTGTCAGTACATATTGTGGAACGTCTTTGACATCATCGACGTTAAACACATGCTTCAAAATCATTTCTTTAAATTCTTCAATCGTCAGCTTGTCTTCTAAGTATTCATTAATATTTGCTACACGACTTCGAATTGATTTTATTCCTTTCGATTCTATTTTTATCTTTTTAACTTTCAATGCTTTCGTCAGTTCATCGATTTTCGAATTTAACATTAGTGTACCATGACTAAACATTCTGCCTCTCGTAGAAAACATGGCGTTTCCGGAAATTTTTCTTCCTTCAACTGCAATATCGTTTCTACCTTGTAACTCAGCTGGTACCCCTCTTTCATTCAATGCATCAACAATCGGCTGGGTGAACTTCTGGAAGTTTTGGAAGCTCTCCCCGTCATCCTTCGTAATAAAGCTGAAATTCAAGTTCTCTTCATCGTGATACACTGCACCGCCACCGGATAATCGGCGAACAACTTTAATATTATTCGCTTCTACATAATCCGTGTTAATTTCTTCAATCGTGTTCTGGTTTCTTCCGATAATAATGGAAGGTCCATTCACATAAAAGAGCAAGTATGTATCCGTTTCTCCGAAGTTTTCCAAAATATATTCTTCAATGGCGAGGTTGATCATTGGATCGGTAATTCCTTTGTTATCAATAAATTTCATTGCCTGGCCTCCTCTTGATTATCTATATAAATATTCTAATGGAAACAAAATTCTAAAGCAATAAATAAAGCCAGGCTAACGTGTAGTATAACAACGTTTTCGCCGCATATTATATAATAGTCAAAAAAGTTTTTCAAAAATGTATTAAAACAGCGTTGACAAATCACACTCTGTTATATTACAATACATTCAACAGGTAATTAATTGACAAACAAACGAGGAGGAACCACGCATGCTAGGTTTAGTTGAGTTTTTCAAAAGTTTACCAAAGAAGAAGTGCAACAAATGCGGTCAGGATATTTATGAAAAAGCTGACTGCTATGGCAATATTTGTGATGAATGTGATCATCCTGCAAGATAGTCACGCGCTTCATTTGTTTTACAGAACCTATTCACTCTAGTTTAGTTTCCAACTGTATTACAACACCATATTTCTCCTTTTAAGACAGTTGTTCATAAGAACATCTGTCATTTTTTTCTTTCCCTTCTTTTGAAAGATTCTATCATTTTATTTTTATTTGTATTATAATCATTTAGAGTATCGAAATAAATAACTAAAAGGGGACTCGAAAATGACTGTTCATACAAATAGACGTGCCGAGCGCCGGGATGTACCAGAGGAACAAAAATGGAACCTAGCGGACTTGTTCCCAACCCCTCAAAACTGGAAGCTTGAGCTCAATAATTTGGAAAAAGAAACGGATCAGGTGGCTATCTTTAGGGGTAAAATAACAGAAAGTGCGACTACTCTGCTCCAAGCACTAAAAGCTCTTGAAAGCTACCGGGAAAAAGTTGTTCGTGTAGCTACCTATTCGAATTTAAAAGCGAGTGCAGATGGGTCTGACCCCGCCAATCAGCGGGACGTGGCGCTCACCAGCAGTGTATTAGCGAGGATTAATGCAAAACTTTCCTTTTTCCATTCGGAGTTGCTGGAATTAACGAGCGATAAGGTCCAGCACTTCCTAGCAAGTGAACCAAAACTAAAAAATTATGAAAAAATACTTTACGACGCATTAGAAGATAAACCCCATACCCTTGCACCCGAAGTGGAGGAAACACTGGCAGCACTCCATGAAGTCCATGGTTCCCCTCACCAGATTTATCAACGGGCAAAAACAGCGGACATGCAATTTGACCCGATCACCAATGCGGAAAGTGTCGAGCTGCCGATGTCTGAATCATTATATGAGGACCGTTATGAGTTCTCAGCCGATACAACAACGCGAAGGAATGCCTATAAGTCTTTTACGAAAACATTGGATAAATATAAAAATACATTTGCTCACCTTTATGCAACAGAAGTCACAAAACAAGTGACAATGGCAAAGCTCCGAAAGTTCCCGTCTGTAACCGACATGCTGCTTGCACCTCAGCAGGTGACAAAAGAAATGTACCATAATCAGCTTGATATCATCGGAAAAGAATTAGCACCACATATGCAGCGATACGCAAAGTTAAAGAAAGAGAAACTTGGTCTTCGGGAATTACATTATTGTGATTTAAAAGCTCCACTCGATCCTTCACTCAATCCAAAAACGACTTATGAAGAAGCTACGGATATTATTCTTGACGCGCTATCAATCATGGGTCCGGAATATCATGAAATTATGAAGAAATCTATTTATGATGGGTGGGTTGACCGGGCGGACAATATTGGAAAGGCAAACGGAGCTTTCTGTTCGAGTCCGTATGGAGTGCACCCGTATATTTTGATTACATGGACAGATACAATGCGAGGTGCATTCGTACTCGCTCATGAGATGGGCCATGCCGGACATTTCTACCTTGCCGGGAAAAATCAATCCTTCATGAATACACGCCCGTCAACCTATTTTGTTGAGGCTCCATCGACATTAAACGAATTGCTACTAGCGGAACGTCTTCTGCAGGAAACAGAAGATGTCCGGATGAAGCGCTGGGTCATTACCCAATTACTCGGTACATATCACCATAACTTCATTACCCATTTACTTGAAGGCGAATTACAACGTCGAGTCTATGATTTAGCGGAAAATGGTGTGCCACTCACAGCTGATGTGTTAACGGAGCAGAAACTAGATGTGATCAAGAATTTCTGGGGTGATAGTATTACGGTCGATGATCGGGTCGGATTAACATGGATGAGGCAGCAGCATTACTATATGGGACTCTATCCGTATACGTATTCTGCTGGACTCACAGTATCAACAGCTGTTGCTCAGATGATTAAAGAAGAAGGACGCCCTGCTATAAATCGCTGGTTAGACGTATTAAAAGCTGGCGGCACGAAGAAACCACTTGATTTGATTAAACTAGCTGGGGTAGATATGTCTAAGCCTGATGCAATAAAAGTGACGATCGATTATGTCGGTTCGTTGGTTGATGAATTAATTGCAAGCTATGAAAATGAATAAAGTGAAACTTCATTCAGTGGGTATATTACAGACCGTTAATACGTGATCAATAGAAAAATCGCCTAAAATCTTATCGTTGATTTCAGGCGATTTTTAGTGACTGTAATTTTTCTCTACGGAATCTGTGTAATTCGTAACTTCCGCATCTTCATGTTCAATTCCTTTATTATGGAATAGAGCAAGCAGACGATCTTGCGTTGCTTGCGATGTAATAATACAGTAATGACTGAAGGATTTTGTCTTAATTCTCAATTCGTACTGATCATTCACTTCTTTATCATATCCGTAAGATTTATGATTTACATCAATTTTAACAAGTTTATACGATTTGATATTCTTCCAACTTATAAATCGTGCCCCGCAAAGGATACCATCATTTACAACTGCAAATTTCAAAAAAATACAAAGAAAGAAAAACACCGAATCGAAACTGACTGGTGTTTTCCCTCATCAATTATTCTCCAAAAATTGTAAAGCTTCTAATGCGGCTTTCTTTCCATTTGCTACACAATCGGGAATACCTGCGCCGTCATAAGAGCTACCGATGATTTGGATACCGGGTAGTTGAGTCGAAAGTTCGTCGCGGATACGTTGAATGAACTTACGGTGACCGACTTGATATTGCGGACGGGCATCCTTCCAGCGTGTAACGACTGTAAACTGAGGATCAGCCTTTATCGTCATTACTTTCTTCAATTCATCCAACACAAGTTCCGTTAACGCCTCATCACTTAACTTCATGAATGCTTGTTTTTCTGGACGTCCGACATAGACACGGAGTAATACTTTATTTTCCGGCGTTGTTGATGGCCATTTCTTATTCGTCCACGTACAAGCTGTAATTTCAATATCTCCTTCACGGGCTACTTGAAACCCGGTCCCATCAAGATCATTTTCAATCGCATCCGCATCAAATGCCATCACTATATTTGCCGTTGAGACAGCAGGAATTTGCTTCAGATCCTGTAAAAAGGGATGATCGTCAAAAAGATTCGGAACGGCCGAATGCTCTGTTGCAAGGATAACAGCTTCTGCAGCAAGCTTCTCTCCTGATTCCAGGTAAATTTCATAGCCGGAGTTTGTCTTTACAATCTGTTCAGCCGCCACTCCTGTGCTGACGGTATCTTCAGCTAATTTCTCATGCAACTGGTGAATTAATGTTTCCAGACCGTCTTTAAAGGAGAAAAATATTCCGGATGAACGTTTTTCCTTCGTGACAGGTTGATTAGGCATATGTTCCTGTAATCCCTTCATGACACTTCCGTATTTCTGTTCCAGTTCGTAAAATAGCGGATAGATTGCCATCAAGCTCATCGCATCAATATCACCAGAGTGGATCCCAGCAAGCATCGGAGCAATTAAACGGTTCACCGCTTCATCACCAAATCTTCGGCGCATAAATAAACCGAGGGACTGGTCTTCCACCGGCTCGCCCTTTGGAATCTCAAGCTCCTCTAGCGCTCGCTTCTTCCCTGCTTCTGTAAAGATTTCCGTGTCTACAATTGCCTTTTCTTCTTTTGGTACTCCCATAAACGTCCCTGCTGGCATTTGATGCAGCTTTCCGTCTACGAGAATAAAAGACGAGCCTGTCTCGTTAAAAATCATCTCATCTTCTAACCCAAGCTCCTTCGTCAGTTCAACAATGGCTGGTTTTCTAGAGAGCAAGGAATCTGGTCCTTGTTCGATTGTAAAACCATCCCGCTTCATCGTCTTTATCTTACCACCAAGACGCTCACTTGCTTCGATCAACTTCAGGTTAATCGGTTCTTGCTTACGCTTGCTTTCTTGCTGTAAGTAAAAGGCGGCGGATAAACCTGTTATACCGCCGCCGATAATTACAATATTACGCATGTGCGTCACGCTTTTCCGTTTTTAAAACAACATCTGCCAATGTTTCGATGAATAACGGAGCCACGTTTGGCATTTCTGGACGATAATAGTTCGCACCGACTTCATCACAGACAACTTTACATTCGTAATCATTGTCATATAAAACTTCCAAATGATCGGCAACAAATCCGACCGGAGCATAAATAAAGGAACGGTAACCTTTTTCATTGTATAAATCACGAGTTAAATCTTGAACATCAGGACCGAGCCATGGGTCAGGCGTGTTCCCTTCGCTCTGCCAACCTACTTCATAATTTTTAATTCCGGTAGCTTCAGAAATAAGCTTCGCGGTTTCTGCCAGCTGTTCCGGGTACGGGTCACCGGCTTGGATAATTTTCTCTGGTAAGCTATGAGCTGAAACAATCAGCACTGTTTTTTCTTGTTCCTCTTTCGGTAGCTCGTCATAAATAGCTTTAATACCGTCTGCCCAGAATTTGATATAGCCTGGTTCGTTATACCAATCAACGACAGAAGTGAGCGTTATACCATGTTTATCTGCTTCTTCTTTTGCCCGTTCGTTATATGATTTAATGCTGAATGTAGAATAATGTGGAGCTAATACGATGGAAACAGCTTCTTTAATTCCATCCTGCGCCATTTTCTCTACCGCTTCTTCAATAAATGGCGTAATATGTTTGAGACCGATATATACTTTATATTCCACTTCATCTTGTACTTCATTTAACTTAACACATAGACTATTCGCTTGGTCTTCTGTAATTTTCGCAAGCGGGGATACACCGCCAATTGCATCATAGCGCTCCTTCAAATCTTGAAGTGCTTCCGGCTCAGGTTTTCTGCCGTGTCTGATATGTGTGTAATAAGGTTCAATATCCTCTTCTTTAGTTGGAGTTCCATATGCCATTACTAATAAGCCTTTTATTTTTTTCGCCATTTTTCAACACCTCATCTTTAATATTCATTGCGTCCTGCTATTTTTAAGAACGCTTGCTGTATTCATGAACTAAATTTGTCAGCTTTTTCAATGTTTCCGGCTTAATTTCCGGTGTCACACCGTGGCCGAGATTAAAGACATGCTTCCCTTGCTCTTTGCCTTCATCTAAGATATTCTTTGTGCGTTTCTCGATATTTTCCCATTCGGTTAAGAGCATAACGGGATCAAGATTACCTTGCAACACTTTCGTTACTCCCATATTCCTTGCTTCTGTAATCGATGTTCTCCAGTCTAACCCGATTACGTCTACTGGAAGATCGTTCCACTCAAGCAGGAGGTGACGGGCACCTACACCGAAAATAATGAGCGGGACGTCAAGCTTCCGTAACTCACTGCAAATTCTTGTCATTACCGGTTTAATGAACACACGGTAATCTGGAGCATTCAGTGATCCTACCCAAGAATCAAATAGCTGGATTGCTCGGGCTCCCGCTTCCACCTGGGCTTCAACGTATGTAATAATCATGTCTGCCAATTTGTCCATCAATAGGAACCATGTTTCCGGTTCAAGGTACATGAGTTTTTTGGTTTCGTGATAGCTTTTTGATGGGCCGCCTTCAATCATATAGCTTGCCAATGTGAAAGGAGCTCCGCTAAAGCCAATAAGCGGGACTTCCAGCTGTTCCTCCGTCAGGATACGAATTGTATCCAAAATATAAGGAATGTCCGCGTTTGGGTTAATCGTTCCAAGCGCTTCTACATCTTGAAAGCTGCGGATTGGATTATCGACGACTGGGCCGATGCCTGCCTTGATTTCTACATCAATCCCCATTGCCGGTAGTGGCGTCATAATATCTTTGTATAGAATTGCTGCATCCACATTATAATTTTCTACTGGGAGTCTTGTAACATATGCACTCAACTCAGGCTGATGTGTGATTTCAAACAGGGAATACTTTTTCTTAATCTCCCGATATTCCGGTTGAGATCTTCCTGCCTGGCGCATGAACCAAGCAGGTGTGTAGCTTGTTTCTTTACCGCGATACGCTTGTAAAATTGTGTCATTCATCTTTTTCGTCATTTATTTCATCCTTTTGTCATTATCACTTTCGCCATCTTAAACTATAACGATTCTTAATAAGCCTGTATAGGTTTTCGACTTGAATGTCACTAATTTGTCTAAAACGTTAGTTCAAAATAACTGTTTCCGATCTTTGACTTTCAAGCTTTGTGAACGGGTCATAGGTGACGACATAATATTTTTTATGCTTAAACAATGCATGTTCTATCATATATTCACTTTCCCCTTCCACTTCTGCGATTCTTTTATCGATACCATCCCGTTCTTCATAAATCCGGTAGATTGCTCGCTCATCATCTAAAGGGTCCCAACTGATTTTTCCTTGTACTAAAGAAATACCGCCCCAAACATAATTTGCTTGAACGTTGGTTACCGGGGTAATCCGGACTGGTTCCGCGAGTGCTTCCACCGTATCCGGTTTTTCAAATTTCTCAGCTAATGGGTGTAGCTTGTCGATTTCTGTCAATATATCTTGAATAAACCGAGTCGGATAAATACTTCCCCCTGTTAAATAATGATCTGCATCGGACTCGTCATAACCAGTCCAAGCAGCCATTACGTATTCAGGAGTATAGCCGACAAACCATGCATCCTTCACTTCGTTTTCCACGAGTGGATGTTGTGTCGTTCCTGTCTTTCCGGCAAGTGCTTTCGAATAGGTTCCAGCTGCTTCCGGCATGGACTCCACTGCTTTTCGGAGCATTTCTGTCATGTCCCAAGCGACTTGTGGCGTAAATACTTCCTTTTCTTCTGACTTATGTTTATAAATGCGTGTATCGTTATAATCATAGATTTCTTCAATTGTATAAGCTTTGATGAAATTCCCCTCTTTGGCAAACGTTCGGTATGCTTCGACGAGATTAAGTGGTGTAACTCCTTCATAAAGCCCACCAAGTGCAATCGCTAAGTCTTCATCCTCAATATCCATGTCCAACTTTTCTAAATAGCTTTTCGCATAGGGAATACCAATGCGATCTAGCAACCAAACGGCTGGAACGTTTTTTGAAGTTACGAGACTGTCATACATACTCACTACCTTTTGATACGTATCGTCGACATTGGCAACAGGATAATTTCCATTCACAGCTTTTTCATCCGGCAGCAGCGAATACGGTGTAAATGTTTCCTCTTGCATCAGTGCAGGACCATAGACTGCTAACGGCTTAAACGTCGAACCCGGTTGCCGATTGACCGTAACACGATTTAAATCGCCGAAAGTATAATCCCTGCCACCAATTGCGGCAATAATTTTCCCTGTATCCTGGTCCATCATAACAAATGCCCCTTCTGCACCAGAGGTATTTCCAGGGAAATAATCATCTTTGGTAAACATTTCGTAAGCAGTTTGCTGAACGTCATCTTCCATTCCGACGATAATCCGGTAACCTCCCCTTCTCAATTGTTCGATAGGCAGCTGACTCTTTTCCTGCGCTTCTTTTATGACTAGGTCAAGATAACTATCGATCCACGGGGTATTAGCTGCTTCTTCCAATTGTAAACCAAGCGCTTTCCCTTGTTCCGTTTGTTTTGTCTCTATCGAAATCATCCCAGCATGCTCCATCGCGGCAAGGACGATATTCCTTCGCTCCAAAGCTTTTTCCGGATGGTTTATTGGGGAGTAACCGTTTGGAGCCTTAGCCATTCCAGCAAGCAGTGCCCCTTCTCCAATTGATAATTCGCTCGCATGTTTCGAGAAATAAAAGTTTGCTGCTTTCTCAATGCCATAGATTCCGTGACCGAAGTAAATTTCATTGAGATAAAGTTCTAAGATTTCTTCTTTAGACAGCTTTCTTTCCAAGTAAATAGCCGCTGCCGCTTCTTTCGCTTTACGGGTCCAGGTTTTATCATTATATAAAAACAAGTTCTTTACGAGCTGCTGCGTAATTGTACTCGCACCCTCTACTTTGCTCATCGCGATGATATCCCTATACACAGCCCGCGTAACCGACTTGATATCAATACCGGCATGTTCATAAAACCGTCTGTCTTCAATCGCAATATAAGCATCTTGTACATGTTTAGGTATTTCATCCAGCGGAATATAATCACGATTTTCCTGATAGAGTTCCGCAATGACTTCTCCATCAGCGGTTTCAATCGTTGTCGTCTGGGCAAGGATGAGCGCATCCTCATCGACAATCTGACTACCGAAGTAGATAATCATAGCATAACCAGCTAAAGCCAAACCTATAATGGAAACAAGCGTAATGATTATCCATTTCAGTTTTCGATTCATCTTCCTTTGATTCGGTTTCACCATTATTCCACCTCTACCTCTGCATTATACGACAATCTTCTACAGGGATAAAGTGAAACTTCACTTAGTGGGGGTTTCCTTACTCCCCGACTGAATGTTAGTTGAACAGAATCAGGGATTTACGGGCTGTTTATCCCCCACTTTTACATGCTAGGCTTCCCTCATGTTTAGATGCGGGGATATTACAGACCGTTAATACGTGATAAAGTTTGAATAAGTTGTTTGGAAACTTCTGTCGTTGCGTACAGCGTTCGGTTTTAGGGTAGAATAGGAGTTAAGAGGAATATAGAAAGGGGAATAAAATTGAATGCATACATGACAAACGGTACGATTGACTTCTTGCTGCAAATGGAAAAAAAACATGAAGAATTAGATCTAAAACTCATGGAAAATAATGCGGGTGGGCTTCTCTATTATGAACATCCGACAAAAGAAATTTTTCAATCTGGTCGGAAATATGAGATCCTGGAAGCAACAGGGGAGATACAACAAAGAGGTTATGTCGTCATGAATAATATCCCTGTGGCTGAAGAAAGCAGAGCTTTATTCGAAGACCGTTTCAAGCGGCGGAAACATTCCGTCGAAGCAATGCCAGGATTTCAAGCATTCCGGGTATTACGCCCCTATAAAGGAACAACATATGTCATTTTAACCCAATGGTCCTCAAAAAAGGATTTTGAATACTGGAAGGCATCTGGAGAGTTCCAAGAAGCACATGAATTAGACCAAGTGAAGCCATCTTCCTATTTTTTCAAAAACACCTATTTAGCAACCTATGATATGTATGTAGAGGAAGAGGAAGAATAAAAACAGCGTACCAAATGGTATCCTTCCACGGAGCAGTTCAGACACCTGGACCGCGGACCTCGAGACCTAAGTTGGCCTTACACTGAATGAAAGCAGTTTAAAAAGGTTACCCGCTTGTATTAAAGTGGATAACCTTTTTTGTTTATTCACCAGCCAAGACGAATTCATTAAAGAATTGCTCGTATTGTTCTTCAGGGTACTGGCCTTCGAGGCGAGCTACTTCTTTACCATTCTCATAATAAATGAGAGTAGGTGTGGAGTGAATGCCAAATGTTTCCTTTTCTTCATTAAACTCAAGCAAGTTCAGCTTCTTCATATCTACACCCATCTTTTCTGTCAATGGAACGAGATAAGGTGTTGTCTGCTGACAGTATACACAGGTCGGGCTGTAAAAATAAACAGTGGTTGGTTCCCCACTCTCCACCTGCTCAATCAAATCATCCGGTAAAATTTGATTTCCGTATAATGGATCTCCTAATTGGTCGATTGTCGCTTGATCTAAATCATTGGTTCCATATGGATTATCTCCTTCAAGCGCTTTGTTGTTTTTATAATTAAGCGCAAAGAATAACGCTATAAATAGTACCACAACCACGGAGACAATTATCGTGACTTTCTTACCCATTCGAATCAGTTCCTCCTTATTTCTTTAAGCAAAAGTAGATGTAAAACAAAGATGATAATAAATGCTACACCAGCCATAAATGGAATCGTGATGAAACCGAAGTAATTCACATAGATTGCATTACATGGTACGGCACCACTACACGATCCTCCCATTTCATGGAAGGCCGGAACTTTTTGAAGTAAGTAATGATACGTGGAGACAAACATCCCAATCCCGCTTAATACCAATCCCGACAGTGTCATTTTTACATCTTTTTTCCATAGTGCCAATCCATAGATGATAACTAACGGGTACATTAAAATCCGTTGATACCAGCATAGCTCGCAAGGGATATAACCCATTACTTCGGAATAAAACAAACTTCCGGTAGTTGCTACAAAGGCCTGTACCCAAATAATCAGCAAAAGATTCTCTGCCTTTTTCGTCAATGAATGCATAAGTTTGGGTCCTTTCTGACTCTTTTCCTTTATCGCATATTAACGGTCTCTAATACCCCCACTTCTAAAAATAAAGGAAGCCCAACATATGAGGGTGAAGGATATACAGTTCGTAAATCCCTGATTCTGTTCAACTAACATTCAGAGGGGATACCTCGACTGAATGAAGTTTCACTTTAACATTATACGAATAGAAAAATGATAATACAATTTCTACGCCTCGGAATTTATGACTATTTCGTGACGTTAGAGCAATTGATTGCGGTGGACATAGACCGCAGCCTGTGTCCGGTCCTTTACTTCAAGTTTAGAAAGGATATTACTTACATGGGTTTTCACCGTTTTAATTCCGATGAATAGGTGTTCACTTATCTCCTGGTTCGTCATCCCGTTTCCAATGCAAAGAAGTACTTCCAGTTCCCGCTCCGTCAATTCATCATGCAGTTTCTTCTCCGACTGGCGAAAGTTTGAGAGCATTTTCCCGGCTATTTTCGGTTCAATCACATTTTCCCCTTTTACCGCTTTTAATATTGCTTGCACAATCTCTGTTGCGGAAGCCGTTTTAAGTAAATAACTGAATGCTCCTGCCTCCAGTGCCGGAAAGATTTGTTCATCATCATAAAAACTTGTTAAAATAATTACCCTGCAGCTTGGCAGCACTTCTGAAATCTTTTGTGTCGCTTCAACACCATCCCCGTCCTCCATCATTAGATCCATTAAAACGACATCCGGCTTTTCCTTTTCAATAATCGCAATGCTTGCATTCCCGCTACTTGCTTCACCGACGACTTCTATCTCGGGCTCTGTTGTCAAATAAGCGATAATACCCTTCCGTACGACGTCATGGTCATCGACAACGACTACTCGGACCATATTACTCCCCCTTTAAAATGGTATTCTTATATCGATATATGTTCCTTCATCCGGGTTCGAACGAAGCTGAAAAGTTCCACCGAGCTCTTCACTACGCTCCCGCATCGTCTTCAACCCGTAAGATGTCTTCTTATCTCTATTCGTTGATACATCGAAACCCTTCCCATTATCGCGAATATGGATAAATAATTCATGACGCAAATTTCTGATATTTACCTGAACAATTGTAGCGTTTGCGTGACGTAAAATATTGGAGAAAGCCTCTTGAATAATTCGAAAAACATGTTCTTCCTTTGTGTCTGATAAGACAAGATCATCTTCTACTTCCACCCGGAAATCGATTGGGCTTCTCATTTGCAATTCTTCCACTAATTTTTTAATCCCTTCATGTAAAGGCTCACCTGATAAATACACTGGCCTCAGATGCAAAAGTAGTGCCCGCATCTCCGTTTGCGCTTGCAGTGCCATTGCAGCAACTTCCTTCATTTGCGTCTTTGCTACCTCTGGTCTTGCTTCCATTTGCTTTACAGCTGCTTCCGACATCATCGTGAGAGCGAATAATTGCTGACTCACCGCATCGTGCAGATCCCGCGCAAGTCGCTGCCTCTCCTCTATTACTGCTGATTTATGGGCAGACTTCGCAAGTTCTGACTTCTCATCCGCCATCCGCTGTAATGATTTCACCTGATCTTGCAACTTTTTCCCTAATTCATTCAATTCATTACCTATTCTAGTGACCTCGTCATTTTCCTCAAAGTGAACACTCGATTGGTAATTGCCATTCGCAAATTGTGTAATTAGCACGGAGAGAGTATCCAGCCTCGTTTTAAAATTCCCGCTTGACCTGAAGCCTGTATAGACAGCAATAATTAATCCGATAAAAACATACAACCCGGTAAAGAGGAAGATCGCTGATGGATTGAGCCAGCCGGGTTCAAATAGAACATAGAGCGATAGCAGGATTGCAAGGAGTGTCACAGTAGACAGGAGAAGCCCTGACAAATGGGAATGGATAAAAATATAACGGATGCTTGAAAATCTCTTCTTCAATGCCTTCTCCCCCTACACTTGGTCAACTCGAATACTCCCTGCTTTTAATTGGATGTAAAAGTCAATCTTTCTTACAGCTTCTTCATAATTATCTGTTTCATATGAGTAGGAACGACTGATTCCTTCTGAAACGTTACCAATGACGTTAATATCCCCGACCTTCACATTTGCTTCAATTCGGAAATCAACATTCTCCGGAATTAGTATATGAACATCACCAGCAAGTGAATGGATGAAAATCGGAATCTCCTTCTCTGGGATAAATGCTTTCGAAAAATCGAGATAAAAGTCTCCCGCAAGCGTATTAATATTCATCGGTTCTACCTTCCAGTTCGGTTCACTGTACTCCTGGCTCCCGATGGTGAAGTTCTGTGTCTTCACTGTCATATCTTGACGTTTCCTCAAGCTCGGGCTACCTTCCCTTAAAATATGAATATACCTTCTACCTCGTCCAAAGCCAATCAAAACAAAACCGAAGTATATAATGAATAACGGCCAGAGCTTCACTACATCTGTAAAGTAAAACGTAAGGACCTCAAAACGATCGAGGAATAATAATCCCCCGAATACGGTAAAGAAGATGCCGAGAAACCAGTGGGTTCCCCGCTTCCGGAAATAATCGAACATCCATTTGAGCCCGAGAACAAGGATGAACACTGGATAAACATAGTGCCAGAGGCTGCGGAATCCGAAATCCATGATTCCAATATTAGCAAGCACAAGCATGATGCCGGCACCGATTAAAAATATCGCAATAAAGTATTGAAAAAAATGTCTCATTCGCATCACTCTTTCTTTTTAACATAAGGAAAGAGAATGATTAGAACCCAATTGGCAATCCGCGCTCTCTTTCTGTTCTTCTTCAGTCTAACGGTCCAGCCTCCATCCGTGAACCTTCCCTGGATTGCTTCCATCTCAGTCTTTAGACGGAGATACTTTCTTAATCAACCTTTCATATAGGAAAATAAAAACGGTTAGGAGAAGAAATCCGATAAAGAAGCCGGCGAATACATCAGTTAAGTAATGAACGTTGATAATGTACCTACTAATTCCAATTAACAATATCAGAATCCCGCAGGCAATTTGCACTGTTAAAATCTGTCTTTTAGACTTTAATTGACGCGTAATGAAATAAGCAAGCAGTCCGTAGCAAACAACGGAAAGCATCGCATGTCCAGACGGGAAACTGTAGCCCTCCGCATTGAGACTCACAGAAATACTCGGGCGTTCCCTTGTTACGAAGAGCTTGATTACTTCATTAACCTTATGCGTGAGATAAATACCGCCAACGAAAAAGAAAGCTGGCAGCCAATGCTTAAACCAAATAAATAAAAGTATCGTAACAATTGCGACAAAAGGATATAAAAAGAAACTGGAGCCAAGATGGGTGATCAATTGGAAGGGCTCCAGGAGAAACGATTGCCCGAGCGAATCGACAAACCTTCTTGTAATTTGATCAAGATAAGGCATTTTCCCTTGCGATAGCTGCAGTACCCATACGCCTGTAATCAGTATTAAAGCGACAAAAAAAACGAGCAAAATATTCTTTCTAACCTTCATTAGCAATCCCCAATCTAGATTAACTTCCGTTTGACATAGCCGTTCACGAATAAATAGGTGAAACTTACGCCAACAATCATTGCAAAGAGAAATCCGGCATATTCTTGCATGATGATAAAAATACAAGCAAATAAAACCGTTTGTAAGATTGTAAGTTGAAAAATCAATTTTACAAGAGATTGCTGCCTGTCCGTTTTTTCAATCGGATAAATGTCAAGCCACATAATCGTTCGGTGATGCTGGTAGAGGGTCATCATCTGGAAGCTGCTCATATAAAGGAACAGTATAACAAATAACAGCTTCACCCAAATATTAGGGATAAGATAGATGAATAATCCACCAATAATGATTAAACGCACGTACATCCCGACATAATCTCCACTCCGAACAAATGTAATCCTATACAGATAATCAAAGGTGTGTCGTTTTTCAAATGGGATATTTCTTGTAACTAGTGAAACGAGCCATTGTCGCTTTCTTACTCTAGTCTTAATATGTGGCACATCGCTAAACATGTTCGCAATCCGGTAAAACGTCTGCATACTGTTCTGATCCTTTTCAAGCAACAAATCCCAAACTACTCCAGCTTGCTTTGCCGCTAAAACATAATCGTAAAGGAAAAGCGCTGCAAAAAGAATAGTCACGATACAGGCACCAAGCATTTCACCAGCAATCATGAAATAAAAGACAAGAACATTCATCACCATCCGCACAAATATTTCCAGTCGGCGGTGATTACGATCTCTAATCCGGTACATCCACCAGTTTGCAAGGAGATTGGCCACTTTAAAAATAAGCAGGATAATAATAGTAAGTAAGTAAGGATTCCCTTCCCTTTCTGGAAAACTTGCCGTATATAACGGTCCTAATGCCGCCGCAACAAGCAGAATCAAATAAAGTTGAATGACAAAACTATAAATGATTGAGTTCCGGAAATAAGGTTTCATCTTCTCTTCGGCAGGGATTAGGAAAACAAGGTCAGGTTCCTGAAGTAATGTTCGGACCGGACTGTAACTCACAACGAGCCCGAAAGCAATTCCGATGATAGCAGCAGTCGGGAAATTTTCCGGAAGCTGCTGAAGCCATGCTTGGTAATAATAAGCAACCGCAGCAATGAAGAAGAATAATGCAAAAGCAATATGCCCATTAAAAATATAACGCAAGTAGCGGCCTAATTCTTTCATATGGGAAGCTAGCCGTTTTTTATAAAAGGCATGGGAATCAAACATTGCTATCCTCTTCCTTCGTTAAGCGTAAATATAAATCATCTAATGTTGCTCCTGGCATTCCGAAACTTTCCCGCAAATCTTCTAACGTGCCATAAGCTCTAATTTCGCCTTCATGGATAATGATAAAACGATCACAATACCTTTCTGCAGTAGCAAGGATATGTGTCGACATCAATACGCCGGAACCTTTTTGTTTCATATCTTCCATTAGCTGTAAATAAGAGGAAATCCCAAGCGGATCAAGACCAACAAATGGTTCATCCACAATATAAAGCGGTGGTTCAATTAAAAAAGCGCACATGATCATTACTTTTTGACGCATTCCTTTTGAAAAATGAACAGGAAACCAGTTCAGTTTCTTCTCCATGCGAAATTCCTTCAGTAATGGATCAAGTCTGTTTTCAAATACATCCTCTGGTATATCATAGGTCATCGCCGTAAGCTTGAGATGTTCATACAGCGTTAATTCATCATAAAGAATCGGCATTTCCGGGATATATGCCATTTGGCCACGGTAAGTTGTCGGGTTTTCTCGGAATGTCTTTCCATTTACAACAATCTTGCCTTTTTTCGGCTGCATAAGACCGATTATATGTTTAATCGCCGTACTCTTTCCCGCTCCGTTGAGTCCGATCAGGCCAACAATTTCATTTGGATACACGTCAAAAGATATTCCATGTAATACGTTTTTATGGGTGTAACCACCATGTAAGTTGTCAATATGTAACAAAGAATCCACGTGAGCTTACCTCCTTCATACTTTCATTAATTTTATCATCTTTACTTTCGCTTGCCAAAATATACCGCGGTCTCCCTTCATTAGAACCCTTGCCTTCACTCAGCGTAAGTGTTTTTGCTCGTTCACTAATTTAGAGTTCTAATCGCCGCCGTTCAGTTGCCCGACGGACGGATGCCCATCCTAAGGCACAGCCGAAGCCTCGACGCACAGGACGTGGAGAACTTAGTCTCCCCCGGAAGAAGTTCGCTTCCTGCTCAGGTCTGGACTCGTGCTATTCCCGTAGGAGTCACCTTCCTCCGGGCAACTGAACTAGTAAAGATGATTATTTTGAATGGAAATTATTCCATTATTCCGTCACGATGAAGATTATATTTCTGAAATATTATATAATACAACTTTCGCACTGATAAGCTTCATAAAATTGCTCTAGGTCACTGTTCCGAGAAGACTTTAAATAGTACAATTGACTAGCTCAATATAATAAACGGGAACGGGACTCCTCTATTTACCCGAACGGACTGGAGTCTGCTTCATTCGAGTGATTAGAACCTTTCTATTCACTCGAGCGAACTGGAGTCTGCTTCATTCGATCGATTAGAGCCTTTCCATTCATTCGAACGGACTGGAATCTACTTCATTCGATTGATTAGAGCCCTCCTATTCACTTGAATGATCTGGAATCACCTTCAAACGAGTCATTAGAACCCTCTAATCACTCAATTGAAGTCTTGGGATCGTGTCCATAACTATAATGAATTGCTGGTTTCACTAATTATACGAGAGGGTAGTTTACTGTTTCAGCTGTGAAAGAAAATTGAGTCTTATTATTTGGATGAATAAGAAACAGGAAACGAAACAAAATAAGAACCGAAGACAGCGAATACACAAAGTGATTTGATTGTATCACAAGAGAGGTGTTAAAAATGCCTGGATTCTGTGTTACACGCAAATACCAATAATTGCAGGAACGCTTTAAAATCCTTAAATCTTTCCTTAAAAATTAATTTCTTTAACTTTTAAGAAAAGATTTGTGTGAACGAAATTTTTTCACTCCAATTTTCGTTTACCTTCCCCACTAGTAAGCTGCTGCATGTTGTATCCCGCTGTCTTCTTAAAGCAGGCTGGTCCTCCCCCTTGGACCAGTCCTGTTTCTTTTTGGCGTATTTATAACTAAACCAAGAACACTCGTGATTTCAGTCATGAGAGGTTCAAAGCTT
>NZ_JAXHDC010000005.1:0-136815 GCF_037072045.1 Oceanobacillus sp. MO10714A
AATAAGATGTGAAAACAAATAAATCTTCCAGGAAGGTGCAAATAAATGAAAGGTACAGCATTACTAATCAATGACGATCAGATCGTAACGGTATTGGAGAATATTGGTCATGAGGTATATGAGGAGATAAAGCATCAGAAGCCCAAGGAGCATGTCCATTGTGAAATCAATAAGAAAAAAGTAGAATTCGGACCCATTACAAAGATTGTCTGGTTAGAAGATAATGTTGACTGGCAATATGGATATTAGAAGTAACATTACAATAAATCGAAGCTTGCATGAGTTGTGAACTTCGCCCTGTTAAGTAGACGGGGAAAACAAAAAATCTATGCTGCAGCCTAGTACCAGAATTCTAACGGTGCTAGGCTATTTAATTTCTTGTGAAATCATTTTTCATTATAAAATTTAATATAGCTATCAATGTCTTTTTTCTCATTCCTCGTAGCCCTTACACTGCTTTTGATTCCTTCTTTCAACGTATGCTCACTCATTCTTTTAGGCATAAGAAATGCCACCCATATAGCAGACAGATAGTTTTTATTATTTCTCCGTCTACTATATGGAGAGCTTATCATTTATGCTTTTTTTGTTTTTATAGATATTGAATTAAAGTTTTATACATCTTTAAAAATGCTATTCTTTCAGCAGGGAGTTTTGATGTTCAGCAGTGAACGAACTTCCGGGTATACATACAAATTCGAACGCCGCCATTAAAATAGCACACCCCTCTCCGGCCGCCCCCAAATGAACCAAGAAAAAGGGTAATCACATGAGTAAAATGGTATGTTTTTCCGCCTCTTTTAAAAATATATATTCTAAATGATTCGGGTCTTATTAATCATTTTTATTAAAAGACCAATCGTCCATTGACACGGTAATTGTCGGATACTAGTCTAATTACTAGGTAGGTAAAATTGTAACAAAACTGTCGATACTTTTTTACTTGCCTTAAATTAAGAAACAAGGGAGATGGGGAATTATGTCAGGACAAATTCGTATGTCGCCAGATCAGTTACAAGCAAAGGCGAAACGTTATGGTCAAAGTTCAGAACAAATTGATCAGATTTTAAGAGATTTATCTAATCTTCAGGAAGAGCTACGTGGTGAATGGGAAGGTCGTGCATTTGAGCGTTTCGATGATCAGTTCAGAGAATTGAAGCCAAAAGTACAAGAGTTTTCTCAATTAATGATGGAAATTGAAATGCAATTAACGAAAACTGCTGAGGCAGTCGCACAACAAGATCAAGCATTGTCTCAAAACTTTGGACTTAGATAGTTCTCTACTGACGTGAGCTGCACGACGAATGTTGTGTAGCTCAAAAATTCTTTAAAGCAGTTAAAGAAGTATAGATCTTTCTATACATACATTTTTACATACATAATCCAGGAATTTTATGGGGCTCCCCGCGCTCCACTTGAAAAAGAAATTGCTTTACAATGCTCGGCAGGAGTTGAAGAACATGAAAAAACTAAATAAACAATGGCTATTGTTTCTTATATTAATTCTATTATTGGCTACAGGCTTACCGTATTCATCATTGTATCAAGAGCGCGATTCGGCATCGGTAGAAGATGCCGATGTACAAGCTATGTCGATTGCCCTTGTGAACGAAGATGAGGGTGCTATATTTAACGGTGAAACAATAACATTTGGAGAGGCTTTTGTTAAAAGCTTGGATAATGATGAAAATCATAACTGGTTCGTCGTTAGCCGTGGGGTAGCTGAAAGTGGTCTGAATCGAAATATTTACGATATGATGATCGTCATACCAAATGACTTTTCAACAAAAGCGTTATCCATTGAATCTGAAGTACCGGAACAAGTCGTGCTTAATTATCGGATTAACGCATCGGATGATGTACATGTGAAAGCCGAGGCGGAGAGAACAGCTAGTACCATATTAAATGAATTCAATCGTCGAATTATCGATGTATATTTTACAAGTATCATAGGAAATTTACATGAGGCACAGGACGCGATTGGAGAAATCGTTGACAAACAAACAGAGCTAACATCCACTTATAACCATAACATTAACCAGCCACTTTCCAACTATACTAATCAATTTGGCATGATTAAAAATAATACAGAATTATCTAGAACTAATTTTAATGGATTGAATGAACAGTTAGAACACTTTGAAAATCGCTTAGGAGAGGGAACGAGTCAAACTTCAGACTATTTATCTGAACTGGATAGTTTTACCTCCATGAAGGATGGAAATAACGCTGAGTTACTAAGTTTTAGCGATGTATTACTACAGTTTAATCTATTGTTAAATAATAAAGGTGCAGAAGAAAACCTAGAACAATTACAGCAGGCGAATCGGTGGATTAATTATCAGTTACAACCCGTTAATGATGGAGAAAATATTGTAACTGGTATAGGCAATTTAAAAGCAACGATAAATGATGCAATAAATAAGGTGGATACAGCTGACAATATCCTGGTTGCGAGACTGGATGGGCTATATGAAGAAGTGGATGAAAAAGTATCTGCTACGTTTCGCGAAATAATGCAGGCATCTGAAGATCAGGAAGAATTTATTAAAAATCTATTTATCACGCAAGACAAAAATGTCAGAGGAAATATTAATGAACAAATTTCCAACTTACCATCATTAAATGAAGCTGATTTTGAAGGGATCGGATTACCAGAGCGAACGGTACGTGAAATCAAAAATGTAATTGCTATCGCAAAAGGATATAATAAGGACCCTGAATTTGACTATGCGGCTTCCCGTATAGACCAGGATGAAATATTACCTCATTATATAGCAAGATTAAAAAATCACTTAAGTGATAATGGAATAACGATAACAGATACGGTTTGGATTCCTGAGAATGAGGAAAAAGGACAAGAATTTACTCTTCATTTACCAGAAGAATACGAATTAGTGAAATTGGGACTGACATTTCCCGGTCAACCTAAGGGAGATTACACGAACGCCTATAAAAAGAACAATAAACTAATACTCGATCCAAATGAAGAAGGAAAATTCCAATTAGAAATTTCATTAAGGCTAAAAGATAAAGACAGTGATATTGACGTATTTGAACCAGTAAAAATTGGCTGGGAACTTAAACATAAATATATTAAAAAAGAAGAAATAGATGAAGCAAGTGCGTACTATACAATGATACCAAGTCGTTTACTGGCGGCAAGTACTTCAGCCGAAAATGAGGAGAGCGAAGAAGCTAAAACCACACCAGCTAGCAGCAGTGAGGTGGAAACAGACACCGACCCGGAAGAAGACGACTCCGTTGCTGACGAGACGAATAATGAAGAAACGAATGCAGGTAATGAAGGCGTAGATAACTCAGATAAATCGGCAAAGGAAGAGGTTGACGAATCAGGTAACGAGCCTATAAACGGTGAAGAGGATCACATTGATGATGAACAAGATATGGAGGAAGATGACCCCGATACAGATAATGGTGAGGAAACAGAAGACGACTCGGATAAAGAAATAGAAAAAGTGAAAGTTTTTAATAACCGTATCAGTCATCAAATTACGGAACCAATAAACAAGATGGATGATGCAACAGCAGCTTTAATTCGTGTTGTTACGAATACGATAAGCCCGTATCAACAGCTGTATGCTACATTTGACAATTATTTCGGTACCGGAGTAATGGAAATGGATACAGCAGATATAAAAAATAAAATAGAGAAAATCGGTCTAAAGAACTTAGCACTAGAGAACGGCAGAAATTCGCTTTACAAATTCTTTAACCATACGGATATTGAAGAAATTATTACGGGAGAAATGGTGGATGCAGTAATTGCGAGCATCTATAGAGAAATTGAAACACCGCTCTCCCGCTTCCAGGAAAACATTGCTAACTTTAAACAAAATGTCAATAAAGTTACGAATGAACAACTTCAAGACATTATGGAAGAAATAGAGAATACAGGACGGGCTGCGCAAACTTTAAATGATAACCTTGGTGACATACTCGAACAAGTAATCAATTGGCGTGAGCAGAGCACAAACCTAATGGAAGCACATCGTGTAATCGAAGCGAATGACGGGGAGGAACAGATGGCCGTGATGTCGCTCTACAATGGCTTCGAGCCGCTTCTCTCTAACAGCCAATCCATTGTTGAAGAGGCAAAGGGGAATTTGAGCAATGCGGAAACGGTTTATGAAACACTGGATACGATTGATAATCAGGCTGAAGACATTGAACAAAGTGGCGTAACTCTCGTAACACAGGCTGACCAGCTATCCAGAAATATGACGGATAAGCTGTTGGATGACCAAGTATTTGCAACTAACTTTGCCGATGTACTTGCAAATAGTCGGTTAGGAGAAAGGGAGAATGAAAACTTATATAACTTCCTGTCCAATCCCGTCCTAACAAGTAATGAAGGGACGATTACATCCGGTGATAACGCACCACCATATTTTCTAGTCCTTTCGATATTCATTGTGGTGTTTTTCACTGCTTATGTTTTATCAACGCTGCAGCAAAGGCGAACTGAAGCAAATCAATTTGCTGAGGAAAAATCCTTGATGGACACAAATATACCAATCACGATTATTACAGCAGGCATTGGTGTACTGGAAGGATTAACAGTAGGTCTTATTTCTAGTCATTTCCTTGGCATAAGTGATGGTGGTATGGTGCTCTGGATAGTGCTCGTCACAGTATTAATTACTGGCATGTTGCTAGTGGCAACGTATTTACTAAGGCAGTTAAAAATGCTTGGTATGTTCGTTCTATTAATTGTCCTGAGTATGTATCTGTTTACAACAAACGCATTTGGAACAGGAATAACCGGTTTAGATTTTCTAAGGAATTATTCACCGCTACAATATGTAGAAAGACTCCTGATGCAAGTAGGACAGGGTCATGCAAATTACTTACTAGCGATGCTTGTTATCGGCGGGTTAATCCTGATAGGTGCACTAGCAAATTTACTTGTCATAAACAGAGATGGAAAAGGGGACCTCGAGGATGAAGGTTCAGAAAATGAAGCTAGCTAAGTATTTCATTTTACATTGTCTATGTTTAGGAGTACTAGTATTCATACCGATGTCAGTAGTTGCTGATGAAGACACACGCGGAAATTTGCAAATTAAAACGGACCGAATCATGAAAGGCCAAAATGAAAATACAAACCTCCGGGAAACAGAGTTGGAAAAAGTATTTCCAACACTATTTATGGAAGAAACGAAAGAAGAAATTGCAGAAATAGAGCTTGAGAGAGAAAGAAAGATGAAGGGGTTAGAGCAATCCATATTTTTCATCGATAAAGAGACAGCCACAACCACCCAAGATGTAAGAGACAGCCTGTTCTCGGAAGAATATACTGCCGTAGCCGCCAGTAAAGATCAGGTGACGGAGGAGTCCTCCTCAAGCAGCAGTCTAAGCAACACGCTAATGGCTGTATTTATCGGAATAGGGATATTATTATTTGTTGGCCTTTATGCCGCAATGCGGTCCTTGTTTGATTAGGAGAATGAAAAATGGCTCAAGTTACACATATCAATGTTACCGTTGATTTCAGCAAACGAATAAAGAATGGAAAACAATACGATTTACGTATTCCTGTTCAATTAAATGTAAAGCAGTTAATGCAATATATTATGGAAGCACTAAATATAGATTACAGTACCAATGCAAAAAGTATGATTAAGGTATTAACGAAAGACCTATTAATCACGGATGAAGACAATCTTACCGATTATCCCGTAACAGATGGTGATGTATTTCTTATCTTATAATGATATTCGTTTCCAACAACTAAATGGAGATCCATCAGCAGATGACGACTCTGTTGATGGAGATTCATTTATGTAGTTAAGGTTAATCGCATTTAGCTTGACTGTATAAATGAGTCTTTTTACAAGAAAAAGAACGTCTCACCGTATAAAGAAGGAGTTAATAGCAATGCAGGAAAAAACAATAGAAATGGAAGATGTAACCCTTCATCTTTCACAGGATAATAATGGCTGGTATGTACAGGTGCCAAAATCGCAAACGAGAATCGAGGACATTCGACAAATGGATTTATTAAAGGTGCCCTCTGATTATTTAGCTCCTATGGAAATAGAAGAAAAAGAAGATGCGTTCCTATTTCATATTACAATAGAGCCAAATCAAAAAAACTGGGAGACTATCCGTAAATTAAAGCTCAACGAAAAGCTGCGTTTATTATGTAATATGGCGAAATTGGAGCGGTTTCTATCCACGCGAATTACTTTATTACTTCACCCGGAAATGATTTTGTTTGATGATAATCTAATGCCGGTTGTTACTTACCGGGGACTTAGAAATTTAATACCGCCCTTTGAGCAAGATGAAGCAGTTTTTTTAAAGCAATTTAAATGCTACATTATTGCACTTACCTCAGAAAAATATGATTTTGATCAACTTTATCACGGTTCATTAAGAAATGCCGATGATACAGAGTTCCAGCGCCAGGTGCGTGATATGGAAAGTCTTGCACAGCTAGAGACATTCCTTCTTGAAACGTATCGAGAAGAACAAAATAAAACGGAACGAACGCAAGTCTTAGTCTCATCAAAAAAGTTTCGCCTTTTTAGACAACTAGCAATCATAATGATTCTTGTATCCGTGTTACTCGCCACCCCGCTTGCCTATTATGGATTAGTTAAAAGTCCTTATCAGGATAAGTTGCTGGAAGCGCATGGTAAGTACTTGTCTTCAAATTACGGAGAAATCATTTCGATATTACGCGCGGAGGACCCGGAAAAACTTCCATTCCAAACGCAGTATATCCTTGCCGATTCCTATATCCATGTAGAAAACTTATTAGATAGGGAAAAAGAAGTTATTTTAAGAAATGTTAGCTTAAAGAGTGATACGGACTATTTACTATACTGGATTTATAATGGACGCGGAGAATTTGAAGAGTCCCTGGAAAAGGCAAAGTACATAGATGATGTGCAGCTCATTATGTACGGATTAATTAAACAAATTGAAGAAGCAAGAAACGATCCGGAATTAACCGGCTCCGAACGAGAAGAACGGCTGAATGAGCTTCAGGATGAACTGGACCGTTACCAGGAAGAATATAATTTGAATGAAGAAGACACTGATGAATCCAGTAGTGGCGAAGCAGAAGAAGAGATAGAAGAAGATGAATAGCTCGCCGGGACAGTATGGTTAGAGAGATTTCAAATGAAAGATAAAGGGCGGGCGCGTGAGGAAAGGAAGAAAAGGATGGCACAGAAATTACTCCTGTTAACCTATAGCAACCAACTGCATAAATGCCATTTAACAGACAATAATTCAAGAGATATTACAATTGGAAATGCTTGGACCGACGACATTACATATACAAATATAAACGAGACAATCAAGGTGAATTGGAACGGGTCTGTTTGTGAAATAGAGGGAAATAAATGGCATGACCACTGGCAACAGTCTGTTTCAGGTGAACCGATGGAGTTTTATTTACTCGATAATGAAAAAAGAAAAATTTATGATATTACTGGAAAAAACACGATTACCATTGGTGGCGATGCATACGCTGATATTAGGATAGACGGACTTCAAACTGAGTTCGTATTGATTAAACAAGCGGATGATAAGGAATTCACATTGAATGTTCAAAAGGGAAACGTCTATCATAACTTCTCTATCGTAAGTGAACATGTCCACGTGCATTTCGGAGATCATTTATTTGCAAATGGTATTTATTTGATAATTGGACAGAAAGAAATCCAGTTAATAGACTCCGGTAGAGAGGTTACAACTAAACTCGTCACCCTTCCGGAAGTTGAACATCCCTACAAAGGAGATTACCCGAATTATCATCGTTCACCAAGGATCATTTATAGAGAACCGGAAGAAAAGAAGGAGTTAGCGAAACCGTCTAACAAGCCATCCAAGCCGAGTGAACAGCTAGCACGTACAATTGTACCACCCCTTGTATTGATTGTGGCACTTGTACTTATTTCATTTGTAAATCCTAGAGGAATTTATATCATCGTGATGCTTGCTGTCACGGTAACAACGATTATATTCTCTATTACATCCTACGTGAAGAATGTACGTAAATATAAACGAGATATGATAGAAAGAGAAGAAACCTATAAAAACTACCTGCAACGGAAAACGAAGGAACTTTATCAAACGAGTGAAGAACAAAGACATGCATTAAATTACCATTATCCAGACATAGAGGAAATCCGTAATATGGCAGTTAATATGGAATCAAGGTTGTATGAAAAAACCATGTTCCATCATGACTTTTTATATTTCCGCACTGGTCTTGGAGAGGTGGAATCGAGTTTTGAAATTAATTTTAATGAAGAGGAGTTTACTCAAGAAAAAGATGAATTGGTCGATCAAGCACGTGAATTGCTTTCCCAATATCAACGAATCGAAAATGTTCCGATTGTGACCTCGTTAATGAAAGGTCCAGTAGGGTATATCGGCCACAGGCAATTGGTTTTAGAGCAGCTCCAATTATTGGTCATGCAGCTTTCCATCTTTCATAGTTACCATGATTTGCAGTTTATTACTATTTTTCCGGAAGAAGAGAAGCATGAATGGGATTGGATGCGCTGGCTACCTCATGCAAGCATGAGGGATGTAAATGTCCGAGGTTTTGTATACCATGAGCGTTCAAGGGATCAAGTGCTAAACACAATGTATCAGATTCTGAAAGAGAGAAAACTTATTCTGGATGATAAAGAAAATAGCAATGAAAAGACGTATTTTACCCCACATTTCGTTGTATTAATAACGGATGAAAAAATGATTCTGGACCACACGATTATGGAATTCTTTAACGAAGATCCAAGTGAGTATGGTGTCTCTCTTGTTTTTGTTCAAGATGTGATGCATTCCTTACCGGAGCATGTGAAAACAGTCATTGATATTCGGGATGCCAAACACGGGAATATCATCCTGGAAGAGGCAGAACTTGTTAACAAACGTTTCACACTCGATCACTTTAGAAGAGATTTTAATAAGGAAGATGTTTCCCGGGCATTGGCGCCGATTAATCATTTACAAAGCTTAAAAAACTCCATCCCTGAAAGTGTTACATTCCTGGAAATGTACGGGGTTGAGAACGTGGAGGAACTAGCTATCGAACAGCGCTGGAAGGCGAATGAAACATATAAAAGTCTAGCGGTTCCACTTGGATTAAGAGGAAAAGAGGATGTTGTTCAGCTGAACCTGCATGAAAAGGCACACGGTCCGCATGGGCTCGTAGCAGGTACGACAGGTTCTGGTAAGTCGGAAATTATTCAGTCCTATATCCTTTCGCTAGGGGTAAACTTCCACCCGCATGAAGTAGCCTTTTTGTTAATTGACTATAAAGGCGGGGGAATGGCGAATTTATTTAAAAACATGCCCCACCTTGTTGGAACGATTACGAACCTGGATGCCGCCCAGTCGATGCGGGCACTTGCTTCTATTAAAGCGGAATTACAGAAGAGACAGAGGCTCTTCGGAGAACACGATGTGAACCATATTAATCAGTATCAAAAGCTTTATAAACAAGGTGAAGCTAGTGAAGCGATGCCACATTTATTCTTGATTTCCGATGAGTTTGCTGAATTGAAATCCGAACAACCAGACTTTATGAAAGAACTTGTATCAACGGCACGTATTGGACGTTCGTTAGGAATCCATTTAATCCTAGCAACGCAAAAGCCTAGCGGTGTGGTGGATGACCAAATCTGGTCGAACTCTAAATTTAAGCTAGCCTTGAAAGTGCAAAATGAAGGAGATTCCAATGAAATTCTAAAAACACCAGATGCCGCGGAGATTACATTACCGGGACGTGCATATTTGCAAGTTGGTAATAATGAGATCTATGAGCTTTTCCAAAGTGCATTTAGTGGTGCCGACTATGTACCAGATAAAGATAATCATGCGTACATTGATACGACAATCTATGCCATCAACGAGCTTGGTCAGTACGATATTTTAACGGAGGATTTAAGTGGGCTTGATCATAAGGAAAACATTGAAAAAGTACCAACAGAGCTTGAAGCGGTAATCGACCACATTGCGGAATTTGCTAAGAATAAGCAAATTGAACAGCTGCCAAGACCATGGCTGCCACCACTTCCTGAACGAATTTTTGCGGATGAATTGCATTCTTTAAATTACAAAGAGGAATGGGAGCAACCGAAGCAACCATTGAAGGTGACAATTGGTCTTCTGGATCAGCCGGAATTGCAATCTCAATCACCACTTGAGCTTGATTTATCAAAGGATGGGCATATTGCCGTCTTCTCTAGTCCAGGGTACGGAAAATCCACCTTCCTGCAAACGGTTATGATGGACTTAGTACGCCAGCATAATCCAGAACATTTACATGTCTATTTACTGGACTTTGGTACAAATGGACTCTTACCATTGAAAAATTTCCCGCATGTAGCAGATACCATTCAGCTAGATGATACAGAAAAGGTCGGGAAATTGGTTCGTCTTTTGACCGGTGTGATAAAAGAACGCAAACATAAACTAAGTAAATTTGGTGTTGCCAACATGGAAATGTATGAACGGGCAAGTGGCGACCTGCTCCCGAATATCTTTATAATTATTGATAACTTTGATTCTGTTCGTGATACGGATTTCGCTGATGAATTTGAGAAGCTGATTACGCAAATAGCTAGAGAAGGTACGAGTGTAGGACTATATCTCGCAATCAGTGCGGGAAGACAGAGTGCGATGAGAATGCCACTGCTTTCCAATATTAAAATGCAAATGCCATTATATTTAATTGAACGAATGGAAGCCCGAACAATTGTTGGAAAAACGGATATTGAGATTGAAGAGATACCGGGACGTGGGTTAGTGAAACTGGAAGACCCAACGCTGTTCCAAACAATGCTGCCGATTGAGGGGGAAGAATCCCTTGAAATCATAGCTAACATTCAAGTACTTGCTGAGGAAATGAGTGCAGCGTGGGAAGGTGGGCGCCCAGAAGAGATACCGATGATGCCTGAGGGCGTGCTCGACTTTGAATCATTTGTAAATCGGAGAAAGACAAAAGAAATATTAGAAAACAAGCAACTGCCACTAGGATTAGAATTTGAGGAAGTAGAACCAATCGCTTTTAAGCCTGAACAACAAGGACATCTAACTGTTGTAAGTGATAGACGGGATGGCCTTGAAAACATGATTAAATCATTAGGAAAGAACCTTACTCGTTTAACTGGAACTTACGAAACGATGATCATTGATACACGTGAACAACTATTATCAAACATAGGTAATGAAGTAAATGCTTATATTTCTGAAGACGATGGCATCGTTACTGTTAAAGAGACGTTGCTCAACGAAATAAATAATAGGCTAGATAACCAAGACAATGAAAAAGAATGGATAGTGCAAATTACAGATTTAAAGGATTTTAACGAGCGAAGCAATATGGATGATGAAATAGCTACTCTTCTAGAGCAAGGAGCTAGAGTTGGAATTCACTTTATCATCTGTGGGGATTACAGTTATATTGGAATGAGTTTTGAACAAACACCAAAGTATGTTAGAAATCAGGCGACAGTTGGGTTAGTTAGTATGCGTCTCGGTGATCAGGACATATTTAAACAGCCATTTATCAGACAGGAAAAGTACCCTGAACCATTTGAATGTTATTTTGCTATGGACCATCAGCATCTGAAAATAAAGATACCTGAATAGGGAGGGGCAATGATGAGCGTCGATGTAGCTTTGTTAAAGAAACAAAGGTCTACTGTTATAAGTGGGATGAGTAATTCCAGACAGCAAATTAGTATCTTATCAGATAAGATCTCTAGATTACAAGCAGCGTCTAGTAATCTACAATCCTCCATTGCTGAACTGGAAACGAGTAAAAATAATATTAATAATCTATCCATAGATAATAGTAAATGGGAAGGATCAAAGGAAAATAAATTTAGTAATCATTATTCGGATTATCGGACCAGTTTAAGGGATTATCTTCAGAGCGTAAATGATGCGAAAGAGGGCATTGATGAAGAAATAAGACGACTAGAGCAGAGTAAGGCAGGCTATATGAAAGGCTTGGGTAACCTTGAATCGACTTTAAGTTCTTTAAATAACCAAATCAGCCGTGCAGAAAGTAGGTGAATGAAATGCCTGAAGTCGGAATTAATTATGATTTGTTTCAAACGGCGATCAATCATTTAAATAACTCAGTTACTGCATTAGAAAGTAGTATGAAAACTAATCGAACGTTTGAAAAGACGAACATCACGCTTTTTACGAATGATTTGGAGAATATAATTAAGGCTGTCGAGTTACTCAACAGGTATAAACAAGTTTTAATTCAAGATATTAGCACCTTGCAAGATATTGGAGAACAGATGAAGCAGAAAGATGAGGAATTAGCTGGTAGGACTAATCAAGTTAGCGATGGTCCCATACCGATACGTATGTGAGGAACAATTAGAACATCCTAAGTTCCGCTTAACAAGGAGGGGTAGATAGAATGGGGAAGAAAGTTGATATTACGGAAGTAAGTGATCTTTCAAGTGATGTATCATCGGCCACAGCCGATATTACGACGCAATTAGAGCGAATCAAAAGTAATATAGAACAAATAACTACCATGGATTCTTTTTCTGGGGAAGCGGCTAACCAGGCAAAAAGTTATTTCACGGATCTGCATCAGACGGTACTAAAATCATTTAATCAATTATTTACGGATCTTGATACTCAATTGAAACAAAACCTCCAATCCTTTCAATCAAATGTTGATTCAAGTGTAAATACAATCATTGAAAGTAATTATCTGAACGAGACAAAAATGGATGTAGACGACGAATTTCAAAATATAAGTCTTGAGCACCAATCGATTAATCGCACCATCGCTAATGTTGCAGATATCACTAGTATAGCTGCACCAGTTTTTTCAAGCCTTACCAATCATAATAATAGGGTTGTTGAAACTATTTTTGATTTGGAAGAAGACTTTACCTCTTTTACAAGCGAGAGAAGTAATCGTGATTCGCAAATAAAAGATTTATTGCATCATATTGAAGTGACGATCAATCGAGTAAATACACAAAATGGAAATGCTCGGTTCACTGATTATCAAAGTAGTTCAACAAACGTTGGATTAGCGGTGCTGAGAGGCTATGCTGATACGAATAAACAAGAAGAAATTAATAACTTAAATGATGATGAACGAGCTATTATCGCAAAAGCTGAAAAGGATTATGAGAATGGGGATATTGATTGGTTAACATATGATTCCATTATATCAGGAGTAATTGCGACTGGTACACAATTTATTAGGAATGCTGCCACTTCGAAATTAACAGAAAGTACTTCCCAAGAGATTGCGAGGTCTGTTACTCATTGGCTACAAAGCAATACGAAACACTTTCTTGATCTCGGACTAGTAGCCGCTCCTGTAGAAGGGAATGTTCAAATATTTTCAGAACCTCCATCAAGTTGGTCTAAAATAATAAGAACAGGAGCAAGGTATGGCGTACCTGTAGTCGGATCTGTTATTGACTTTGGTATTCAGATATATCTAGGAGAAGATGCTACTGATGCTGCAATTAAAACTGCCGGTCATTTGGGAGCTGGAATGGCTGGTGCAGCAATTGGTTCTGCAATACCTGTTATAGGTACATTTGGAGGATTTTTGGTAGGGGTAGGACTCTCAATGACCTTTGATTGGATATATGATAACTCTGATAATATTACAAAAGGATTGCAAAATTTTGCTGAAGGTACGATAGAAACTGTAACTAACGTAGGAGAGCAAATAGGGGATGCTGTTTCTGGATTTTTTAATGGCTTGGGATCTGTATTTGGATAAATACTGGGCAAAATTAATAATGTGAGGAAATGATGATGATGAAACTTATTCCCATCTACACAGAGAATCTTAAAGGAAGACAAAATTACACAATTTTTATTGATAAACAAACCAATTTAACATACAAGGCTTTTCAAAAAGAACCTAGACAAGCTACATATTGGATTGCTTTTTTTATCGTATTAGCGATATTAAGGGGTATACAAGAGATATCTATTACTATTACTAATCCAGTAGCAATTTTATTGTTTTTAACTCTTACCGTATTAGGGATTTTGTCTGGGAAATTATATTATAAAAAATTTGTTTATGAAGAAATAAAGGAAATATATTTAACAGAGTCGATGATTAAGGAGTATATTGAACGAGGGAAAAGAGGATTTAAATTAGAAATAAAGATTGCGGTAATTAGTCTAGTAATTGTACTACTACTAGCATTGTTATTTTTTATAAGTCACAGCATCATTCTGTTAATATTTATGTTTTTTACATTTGTATTTTTTATTGTATATTTATTCCGTTTACCAGTAGAAAGATTTCATTTTTATAAATGAAGATTCTTCATTCTTTTTCAATTAATTAGTACTTGAAAGCTATAAGCGTAGGAGTTAAAGCAAATGGAGATCTTACTAATAGGAAGTGTTGTAAAAATTTATAAGTGAAATTAATGATATAAATAGAGCCCCTCTATATAATCAAGATTGAGATATAGTTTATTTTGATTATTCAGCTTGCATCTATCCGGCTTGAGGAGTGAAGTGGTGAATTATAAATTAATTCCTTTTTATAGGGAGAAAGAGCTGTATACTCTTTTTTATGATCATGAGAATAGCCATATGTATAAATTACAACATGGAAAAAAGTCATTTGCAATGTTTTATCTCGTAATTCTGGCAGTGTTATTTGGATCACAGTATCTTGATCGTATTTACCAAGTTTATAAAGGACCATTCATAAATATTATATTATTCATAGCAGCTTTAATAATAGGCTACATCATTGCAAAAATGGTTTACGATAATAATTATATTCAGGATACAAAACGGAAAGTTATATTTGATGGTCCTACTTTGCAGGAATTTGCTATGAAAGCAAAAAAACAATTTCGTATTGAAATCTATGCTTGTTTATTTGGAGTAATCGTGGCTATTCTATGTTTTGCTTTGTTTTTTTCAATTAACAGGATACAACCGTTACTAATTGGTTGTTTCAGTATTTCGGCTCTATTTATCATACTTTTTATGAAGCCTTTCAGAAGATTAAAGATGCTAAAAGGGTTTATTGAAAATGAAATAAGTATAAAATAAAATCGCCATAGTCTTGACATAAAAAAAATGGGGGATAAAAAGGAGTAATTATAAATGGATATTTTACCAATTGGAAGTGTAGTTAGACTAAAAAATGGAGAAACGAAGTTAATGATTTTAAACAGAGCACCACTATATAACCAGGGTGGAGAAATTGGATATTTTGATTACTCAGCATGTATCTATCCATCGGGTAAAGTGGAAGATCAAGTATACTTTTTTAACAATGAAAATATAGAAGAAATATATTTTAAAGGTTACATAGATGAGCAAGAAGAATTATTTCAACAGGAGTATGAAGAGAAAATAAAGGCTGTTAAATATCCTAAATTTAAAATTGAAGATGAGTGAAGAGGGTGTGGAACAGCCGGCAGCAATGAAAAAGTAATCACAGTAATAAAGTGGAGATCTTATGAAGGATAAGAATGTACGGACGGGAAAATTATTATCAAGAATCGGCGGTACCATTTGCTTAGCTTCGGTGGTGTCATGTTTTTCATCAGCATGGTGACACCGGTAGGATTAAGGAGTATATTGAACGAGGAAAAAGAGGATTTAAATTAGAAATAAAGATTGCGGTAATTAGTCTAGTAGTTGTACTACTACTAGCATTGTTATTTTTTATAAGTCACAGCATCATTCTGTTAATATTTATGTTTTTTACATTTGTATTTTTTATTGTATATTTATTCCGTTTACAAATAGAAAGATTTCATTTTTATAAATGAAGATTCTTCTATTCTTTTTCAATTAATCAGTACTTGAATGTTAATGTGGTTCGATGATGGAGTCTTGAAGGTGTAATAGTGAAAAAAGATTGCTCCTTCTTTAGAAGGGGTTGGAAATTCGATGAATTGACATTCCCTGTTGATATAGCTTATGAATCATTGATTGATCAATTTATTGACCAACAGGAACGGTAAAAAACGATGAAGTGTGTTTGACATTAGGTGACAGCATGCTAGGTAGGTATGCGGCTGAGTGTTAGGACATATGAAAATTGCCATTTATAAGAAAGAAAAAAGTATCTGGGACCATTTGAGTGTTTTGTTGCTGCATTTGAAGTAAAGATACCGGAGTTAGGAGGAGAAAGCATATGACGTCGATTAGCCAGTTAAATGATCAAAAATTAACCGTATTAAGGGGCATCGCAGATACGAAAAACAATATTTCAAATGTGGAAGATAAGATCACACGCTTACAGCAAGCATCAAGTAACCTGGCAAAAAGTATTTCAGAATTGGAAACACTTAAGCGTTCTATAGATAGTTTGATAATAGACACGGGGAAATGGAAGGGTGAAGAGAAAGATAAGTTTGAGGAGAATTATAGCAGTTACAAAGAAAGTGTGAAAAAATTTGTAGCTAGCACGGAAGATGCCAAAGATGCTATTGATCAAGATATTAAGCGGTATGAAGCAGAAAAAGCTACTTGGGCAACAGGGCTAAATAACTTAGAAAATGAGCTTGATTCAATTGATTGGAAAATAAGTCAAGCGGGAAAGGAGTGATTTAAATGAAAGAAGTCGGCATAAATCTGAGTGAGTTCCAGTCCACTATTTCAGGATTAAGGTCTTCGGCGTCCAGTATAGAGTCGAGTATAAAGACCAATCGAACGTTCAATAAAACGAATATCAAACCATTTATACAAGACTTGGAACATGTGATTAAAGCCGCCGAATTACTGACGAAATATCAAGCACTGCTAAGTTCGGACATTGATGTGTTAGAGCAAACTGGAGAGCAAATACGGGAAAAAGATGAAGAGTTAGCGGCAATATCTAATATGGATATCACTGGCCCACAACGGCTACACAGTTAAGGGAGGGTATAAATCGTGCAGAAAGTGGACATATCCGAAGTTATTGAGTTATCAGAGGACTTAAATACTGCTGCTGCAGATCTTAAAACAAGTCTGAACCGTGTGGAAAAAAGTATTGATGAATTGACGGCGATGCGATCTTTCTCAGGGAAAACAGCTGATGAGGCCAAGCACTATTTTACCGATCTTCATCAAACCCTTTTAAAATCCTTTGAGATTTTACTTACGGACCTTGATGAACATGTAAAAAAACATTTGAATGCATTTAATTTTAGGGTAGACACCAGTGAATCTGCCATTATTGAGAAGGATTATTTGATGGATACAGAAGAAAATATGAAGGATGATTACGACCGTTTAAGCGAGGAGCAGGAGTCTGTCAGGGAGACGATTGCCAGTGTCTCCGATATTAGCAGTGCAAACCATCCCTCAACGATATCGCTGAACAGCAATCACAGGTCTTCCATAAAAGTAATCACGGATTTAGAGAGTGATTTAGAATCCTATACAAGTGCAGGAAGGCCGGAAATTTCACAAATAGAAGAGATGCTTCATCATTTGGAGATTGCGATTAAGAATGCAGGGGCAGTATCTGGGAGTGCCCGATTCACGGATTATGCTGGAAATTCCAAGTCTGCTGGCCTAGCGATTTTGAAGGGATATAATGATGAAAGACATGAAGCGATAATAGGGAAAGCGAAGGATGCGAAGGAAACGGCTCTAAAGGATGTGAAATATTCGGCGTCTAAAGATGTCATTCAACGTGCTTATCAGGAATTTGCCAATGGTGAAATTGATGAAGAAACATTTTATTCCATCTTGTCATCTGTTAAGAATACAGACGGAAACGGGAATTTTGAACAGTTACAAGGTAATGATTACAAAGTTCTTATTGAATACCTGGAAGACCGCGAGATGCTGGAAGATTATGTAGCAAGTAATAAGAGTTTTGCAGAATATGTATTAAATAACCTACCTAAGATTGGTTACGAGGCAACACCTCGTGCTATCACTATCTTCGCTGAAAGAGTTGGCCTTACGATGAAAGACGTGGCAAAGTATATAGGCGACCAGCCAGTTCCACTTACAAAGGCATCCGAAGAGCTATTTGATAAAGCCGGACAGATTTTAAAATACGGAAAGGCAGTAGGTTCGATTTTCACTGTCGCGGGACTCAGCTACGGCATGTATGACGATATGATAAAGAAAAATAAAACTGCCGGTGAGGCGGTTGTGCATAATTCAGGATCCCTATTAGCCGGGGTTGGGGCTGCTGCATTCGCTGGTCTGTTCCTTTCTAATCCAGCAGGATTGGGGGTTATTGCAGCAGGTGTAGCGGGAACAGTAATTTTTGAGTATGCATATGAAAGGAATTTTCTTGGACTCCAAACCGGTGTGGATTGGGTAGGTCAACAGCTTGATTGGGCAGGTGAACAATTAAATAACGGCTTGGATACGGTAAATCGTTGGGCAAATGATGCCGCGGATGCTGTTGGCGAGGCTGTTACAGGCGCCCTTGATTGGATCAATCCATTTTCTTAAAAGGTTTTATTTTGCTAATTGAGAAAGGAAGTATTATTTAATGAACTGCGAAGTACAACGCTTAGAGGACAATATCCGATATCGGATTTTAATAATTAATGGAGAGCAGTATATCATCGACATGGAACGGTCCTTTTGGAAGACTGTCTTTCCATTTTTCAATTGGATACTCCCTAGTACGGTATTTAAAGTGGAGGATTCTTCTATCGTAGAACGACTGAAGGGACCGAATAAGGAGAAAGTGGGAGGGGGCTGGGTCACCTCTTTAGCTGGGATAGGCTACTTTCTCGGTATCCTGTTAGCTCCTTTAATGGGTTACTTTGAGATCCCAATGTCTCCTTTGGTCAATACAATGCTCTTAGTGCTTGCTTTAATCTTTGTTACTATCCTATATATGTCAATGAGTCATCGTAGAAAGAAGAAGCTGGAAACCGTTGTAGACCTAGATGAACTATCCAGGAGAGAATTACGAATCCTACCCAGCTCAAAAAAACAGGTATTCAAGTTGTTAGCAGCATTTCTTTGGTTTGTAGTATTTAATGGATTCTTTTTAGCGGTTTATATTGTGTCTGGGAATATTATGGTATTATTCGGTGTATCGTTTTTCTTTTTTATCTATTTATTAGCATCTCGTGTAACAGTTGAAGAAGGCCATACCACTGTTAGATTTAAAGATTTAAAGCATGCGGTTTGAAACTTTCAGAAAAATTAGATGCTATAGACATGTAGAGTATGAGATGGGTTATCTGTAAATGGATACTAGTAGCATGAAGCCGATTCTTCAGATATTATTGGCAAGACTATTAACAGGCATCTTTGACTGAATTAACCTTCTTTCTTAACGAGGATTAATTGTGATGTGAAAAGGGAGATCGTTTCATGAACTGTGAAGTACAACATTTAGAAAAGAATATACGTTATCGAATACTAATTATTGATGGGGAAGAGTACATCCTGGACATGGAACGGTCCTTTTGGAAGATTGTATTTCCATTTTTCAATTGGCTGCTCCCTAGTACGGTATTTAAAGTGGAGGACTCTTCTATCGTAGAACGCCTGAAGGAACCCAATAAGGAGAAAGTGGGAGGGGGATGGATAACATCTTTAGCTGGAATAGGATACTTCCTTGGTATCCTATTAGCTCCTTTAATGGGTTACTTTGAGATTCCGACGTCTCCTTTGGTCAATGCGATGCTTTTGATACTTGCTTTAACCTTTGTGACTATCTTATACATATCGATGAGTCATCGTCGAAAAAAAGAAACTGGAAACCGTTGTAAATCTAGATGAACTATCCAAGCGTGAACTATGGATTCGTCCAAGTTCAAAAAACAAGTATTTAAGTTGGTGGCAGCACTTCTCTGGTTTTTCGTGTTTAATGGACTATTTTTATTGGGCTATATTGAAAGTGGGAATATTATGGTATTATTCGGTGTATCTTTTTTCTTTTTTCTCTATTTATTAGCATCTCGTGTAACGGTTGAAGAAGGCCATACCACTGTTAAATTTAAAGATTTAAAGCATGCGGTTTGAAGCTTAAAAAAATTAGATGCTGTAAACATGTAGAGTATGGGATGGGTTATCTGTAATTGGATACTAGTAGCATGAAGCCGATTCTTCAGATATTATTGGTAAGACTACTATTACAGGCATCCCTGACTGGATTAACTTTTTTTAATAAGGATTAACAAATGGCTTAAGATTTGTATTAGAAAAAAATGTAAAAATAGATGAAGAGAGGTAGAAAAATCATGTTACCAATAGGATCGATTGTGTATTTAAAAGAAGGAACAAGTAAATTAATGATTTTGAACAGAGGGCCGATTCTTCCATCAGAGGAACCAGAGGGGAAAGGGACAATGTATGATTATGCAGGATGTTTTTATCCCCAAGGTTTAGATCCTACTAATGTTTTCTATTTTAATGAAGAAAATATAGATAAAGTAGTATTTGACGGATTTAAGGATGAAGAAGAAGAGCGTTTTCAAGAGATTTATGCTCAGTGGCTGGAGGACAATAAATCAATGATTAAAAAGGGAGATATAAAAGATCCATTAAAATAAACAATTTTCAAACAAAGGAGCGTGTGGAGATATGCTTCTTTGTATATTTGTATGGAATTTCAAAAAAACGCATTCATTAAAAGATTGCAAAGAGGAAATCAAACATAAAGAGGGATTCATCATCCACGTAAAAGTACCGGCAGAAAGAATGCCAGAAGAGAAACGGTTGTATCAGGCAACAGAACTCGCCGGCAGGATTGATGATATTCAGGTCATTCAGTAATGGAGGACACGAGAAACAAGCGTAAGAAGGAGCCGGTAAGATGACAGATGAAAGCAAACTATGGAATCTATTAATCACATCGTCTAGAAAGGCTGCCCGTCTAGGCATCATTATTCCGATTATATTTGCACTAACGGTGGTTATTACTGCTTTAACGGGAGTTTTCCTGCCGGATACATATGAGGGTTCCATCCAGGTGTTGAAGATTGGCTTAAGTATCGGCTTTTCGATTATTCTAGTATTCTACCTGATCACTTGGTTCTCCTGTCTGGATTTTTTAAGGGAAACGAAGCAGCAAGATATTGCAGATGAAAAACTGCGGAGACTGATTGTAATGAATCGTGTCAGCTGTATTATATTTATGATTCCCATCATCTTTTTCGTCGGCCTGTTTGGATTCTTTAAAGTGAAGACATTCGCGGAAGGAAAGGTGCAAAAGGGAACGTTAGACCAAATTTTATATCATTATTTCATTGATAAATAATGAATCGTAGGAGAGATAGGAAGTATGAAGAAGATAATTGGTATCCTAGTAGTCGGAGTATTATTCTTATCCGCTTGTACCGATGGAGATACGGAAGAAGTTGAATCCGACAGCGGACAGACGGAAGAGACCACGGAGCAGGTGGAAGAGAGTAACGGACAATCCGAAGGGAATCAGGAAGAAGTTGAAGATTTGACATTACAGGTGACGAAAGTGGATGAAGAGGCAGGAGTCACGATTGAAAATAGTGAGATCTATCAGGAGCTGAATGAATTCGTTAAAGAAAATTCGAAGTTTGGTACGCCGAATGACTTTTCCTTGCTATCGGTCTCCATGGTGGAGGATGCGGAGGGGAATCAGCAAATGCTGTTCCTGGGAGTGAATCGGCTCGGTTCACCAGTGAAAAATATAACGTTTGATATCACGTTAGGCAGCACAGAAGGTGATATGGTCTGGGAGGACTTCCCAGTCACATTGGATGAGGAAAATGCAGGAGTGTTAGAAACTAATGCAGCATTACCAATTTTCCTGCCAGTCACTTCACAAGAGCAAATCGATGTGATGAACACCATCAGTCAGGAAAACCTTGTGATGGAGTTTAACAACTTCAACTTTGAAACGGTAGATCAGTAGACATTGATAGAGCCTCACAGCAAGTGAGGCTCTTTTCAACAAAGCGATATGGCGTACATCGAAACAAGGTATGCCGTGTAGACAGAAATGGAGGTGCGGGATGAAAGCAAGATATGTATTATCTACAGCCTTTTTAAGCCTAATAATCAATGGAATCAGCCTCTACAACCTTCCGATTGGATACATTTCCATCTTCGTCATGTTGCTCATATTCATCCCCAATCTATTTCTGAAGATCATTGCAATCGGAAAGAACAAAAAAGCGAAGGGGGCTAATCATATACTGGTGAAAACTGCGGTTGATTTTGAGAAGAATACCCACTCAAAAGTTCCTTATATTTTGTTGATCGTGATGATGTATATCGGAGGCGGTGCACTGATTTCTTTCCAAATCTATCAATATGATTATATAGATGCCCTCGTCACAGACAATGTTCACTTTCCTATGTTTTATACCGTTGCCCCATACTTGATTGGGACGGGATATGTTCTCTTTGTCGCAAGCCTGGTGATGATGAAGATTCATTTCCGGAAAATTTTCCGTGAAGCAGGTATGTTCCAGAAAAATGAAGAATCCAAGTATGTGGAGGGTTAATCGTAGGACATTGGAAAGATGATGCAGAGCAATCGGCAAATAGGAGATATTCATAAATAAAGGTGGAGATGTAATGAGGAATAAGAATTTAAGGACAGGAAGATTGTTATCAAAAATCGGCGGAATGATTTGTCTAATTATCGCAGGCGTCATGCTTTTCATCAGTATGGTGAAACCAGTATCTATCACTCTCAATGGGGAGCAATATATTGTGACTATATGGGAAATGGCCAGTTATCCGTCAGCTTTTCAATTCTGGGTGGGAATTTTATTTTACCTGATTGTTTTAGGCATTGCAGGTCTCTTGATCAGCAAACGGGTTTCTGTCATGCCGGTAAAGGGACTTGGTATAACGTTAATCCTCTTGGGGATCCCTGCTTTACCAGTTGTGGGGGCGGGCGTATTGTATATGATTGCAGGAGCACACATTGTGTTTGCAGCTGGAATGAAGAATATGCAAAACTCGATCTGATTTGATTTGGTCATGACTTTAAAGGTTTCAGCGAGACATGCAGCTTACTTGAAAAGGGATGGGTATCTGCGCTAAACCAATTGCATCAACGTATTGGTGGAAGTATGCTCTTTAATGTGATTTATAATAACAAAGAGTCTAGATAAAGCACTAGAGCTTGGGAGTAGTGTAGTGAATTTAGGAAAAGAATTCACCTCTAATATAGGGGAGACGGCTAAAGAAATAGGAGAAGCCGTTTCTGGATTCTTTGGTAATCTAGGTTCTGTATTTAGTTGATAAGAGAGTCTTGAGGAGTGAAATGGTGAATTATAAATTAATTCCTTTTTATAGAGAGAAAGAGCTGTATACTCTTTTTTATGACCATGAAAATAGCCATATGTATAAATTACAACATGGAAAAAAGTCATTTGCAATGTTTTATCTAGTAATTCTGGCGGTGTTACTTGGGTCACAGTATCTTGATCGTATTTACCAAGTTTATAAAGGACCGTTCGTAAATACTATATTTATAGCAGCTTTCATAATAGGCTACATCATTGCAAAAATGGTTTACGATAATTATTATATTCAGGATACAAAACGGAAAGTTATATTTGATGGTCTTACTTTGCAGGAATTTGCTATGAAAGCAAAAAAACAATTTCGTATTGAAATCTATGTTTGTTTATTTGGAGTAATCGTGGCTATTCTATGTTTTGCTTTGTTTTTTTCAATTAACAGGATACAACCGTTACTAATTGGTTTTTTCAGTATTTCGGCTCTATTTATAATACTTTTTATGAAACCTTTCAGGAGATTAAAGATGCTAAATGGGTTTATTGAAAACGAAATAAGTATAAAATAAAAACGCCATAAGTCTTAACATATATATAAATGGAAGATAAAAAAGGAGTAATTTATAAATAGATATTTTACCGATTGGAAGTATCGTCAGACGGAAAATGTAGAATCAAAGTTAATGATTTTAAACAAAGCACCACTTTATAACCAAGATGGTATGGAAATTAGAAAAAAATCACATTCAATAAAAGCTTGCAGTTAACCCATGTGCAAGCTTTTTTGAGCGCATTACTGTATTTCCCTGGCGAACTTAATCTATACTAAAAGTAGAACATTAAAACTCATGCTTGAACAATTATTAAATGTCTAATAAATCAATGGAGGGGAAGCATTGGATAAAAAAGTAACGGAAACGCCAAAATTAAAGCCAATTGAGTTGAAGCCGCTTGAAGAATTAGAAGGGTTTGAGCTTGGTGCCTCGGGTGGATTCGTCTGTGATATGGAAACTGGAATATGCGGTCCGGTGAATAAAGAGAAGGAGAAGAAATAATGAAGATTACGATTTGGTCTGATTTCATGTGTCCATTTTGTTATATCGGTGAGGCACATTTAGAAAAAGCATTGGAAGCATTTGAACACAAGGATGAAGTTGAAATCGAATATAAGAGCTTCCTTCTCTCACCAGATGCAGCTCACAATCCTGATAAGAATTATCATGAGACTTTTGCTGATTTAAAGGGAACGTCTGTTGAGCAGGCGAAAGGAATGTTTGAAAACGTTGTAAACATGGCAAATGATGCTGGGATTGTCATTGATTATGATACTGCGAAATTTTCAAGTACTATTCCAGCTCACCATGCTTTCCAATATGCGAAAGAACATGGGAAAGGGAATGAATTTTTCAAACGCTTCTATAAAGCGCATTTTGCTGAAGCGGAACTGCTTAGTGATGAAGATACGATTGGGCGCTTAGCTGCTGAAGTCGGTGTTGACGCAAAAGCGGCACGCGAGAGCATTCAGGATCAAAGCTATACGCAAAAAATAAATCAGGATATCCAAGAAGCCGGTCAAGTTGGTGTTCAAGGTGTTCCATTTTATGTGTTCAACAATAAATATGGGGTGTCGGGTGCACAGCCTGTTGCTCAGTTTAAACAAGTGCTGGAACAAGTCTGGCAGGAAGAGAATGAACAATAAATAAGGAGAAAAGAAACGGAAGCCTACGAGTTTCCGTTTCTTTTAGCTTATAAAGGTATCGTCACTATACATAATTTTTTTGTCTGCACAAATAATAATCATGGCGGTTTCGAGTAGCGAGAAACCGGAACATTTCAGGAGAGTGGTGGTTTGATGAGCGGTTATCGCAAAAATGATATGTACGATGCGATGGAGAATAAATTTCTTCCCATGTATTCCATAGCAAGCGGAGTGGGAGTTAAAGTTCTACCTGATCTATATTGTTATACAAACCAGATCGTAAATATTTGTTTGGTCGGTGACAGTGCGGATGATTTTGTATTGATTGATACCGGGATGCCTGAATCATCAGGCCGTATAATCGAGGCAATAGAAGAGCGTTTCGGTGCGGACAGTAAGCCGAAAGCAATTATTTTGACACATGGGCATTTTGACCATGTTGGGGCTGTTGTTGATTTAGTAGAGAAATGGGATGTGAAAGTATATGCCCACGAGAAGGAGTTGCCCTTTTTAACAGGTAAACAAAGCTATCCGGATCCGGACGGGACGGTGGAGGGTGGGCTTGTTGCAAAAATGTCACCTATGTTCCCAACGGACCCTGTAGATTTAGGCAGTCATGTAGAAGCCTTACCTTCAGACGGTACAGTTCCACATATGCCGGAATGGAGATGGGTGCATACTCCAGGTCACGCACCGGGACAAATTGCACTGTTCCGGGAAGAAGATCGCGCACTTATTGCAGCAGATACCTTTGTCACGGTGAAACAAGAATCCTTATATAAGGTAATGACGCAAGAATTGGAAATCAATGGCCCTCCAAGATATTTAACGACGGATTGGAATGCAGCGTGGGAATCTGTGAAAAAGCTTCAAGAATTAAATCCTTCTGTCGCAGTGACGGGTCATGGAGTCCCTGTTGAGGGACAGGAACTAACAGAAGGACTGGCGCGTTTAGTGAGTGACTTTGATAAAATTGCGATACCTGATTACGGAAGATATGTGGATGGTGAACATTAGAAGTTGTTTGACAGTAAAAAGTCTTTATCATTATAATAACCTTGAAACCCCCGCGTTTAAACCCGCGGGTTTTCAAGTTCAAAAAATATGTTAGGACAGGTTCAACGTGAACTAAATTTAGAAAATGATTGCCGTTCTATAGGAGGAGTATGATTGTCCCGTAAAGAAAATGCTGCGTTATTATTAAATGAGCATGAGAATATATTTATTTGCCCAGTATGTGGTGGAAAGGTAGAAGTTGTAGATCATAAAAGTATGATTTGTTCGAATCGGCATACGTTTGACTTTGCCAAGCAAGGGTATATCAATATGCTGACTCGTTCAATGAAGGTTAATTATGACAAGGAATTATTTGCGGCTAGGCAGCGCATCATCATGAAGCATAATTTATACGATCCCTTACATAGACGATTGTTAGAAGTAATCCAAGCAGAAACTGAACGTCATTCACGTGTCCTTCTGCTTGACGCGGGAGCTGGAGAGGGGTCCCATTTAACGAAAATTTTAGATCAAAAGGAAGGATCAGTGACTGGAATTGGCATCGATATTTCCAAAGAAGGGATTCGGCTCGCCGCAAGTAAATGTGATACGGTGATGTGGCTTGTTGGTGATTTGGCAAACATACCGATTAAGAATGATGCCCTTCATGCCATTATAAATATATTGTCTCCAGCGAATTATCAGGAATTTAAACGGGTATTAGCAGAGAATGGATTAATGATCAAAGTGGTCCCAGGTAAGAACTATTTAATTGAACTGCGTGAGGCGATTTTAGATGAGCGAAAGCATTCCTTTACGAATGAAGAGACGATTTCACTTTTCAAGCAGCATTTTTCTGATGTGAAGACGGAGGAACTGACATATACAAAGGCGCTAAACAAATCGGAACTCAATGATCTAATTAAAATGTCACCTCTTTCTTGGAATGCAGACAAAGAATCGATTAATAATTTACGAAAACGGGAACAATTTGAAATAACGATTGATTTATCTATTTTAATTGGTAAGAACAGATAAGAAGGAGTGGGTGTAGTATGATTGGCGGCGTAGAAATTGATATGGTCGTGACAGATAGTCTGAAGGCATTGGAGTTGTATGAAAAGGTTTTTGATGTGGAACCGATTGAAATATCTGATTTTCCAAAAGGAGAGAATGAGGTTGTCTTCAGTCTCTATGACGTCCACTTTCATATGTTGGATGAAAATCCGACCTTCGAGTTGAAAGCCCCGACACCGGATGATCCGCGGACAATCTGGTTTAATGTATTAGTTGAAGATATTCAAGCAACATATAAGAAAGCATTGGAAGCGGGCTGTACTGAAATACAGCCAGTGACTGAACTCCCGGATTACGGTATCACCAATGCCATATTTATTGATCCATACGGGTACCAATGGATGATTCATCAGATGAAACAGGAAGTTATTCATGATGAAAGCCTGGATTTCTGGGAAGAAGAACAATTTTAAGAATACACATCGGGACATTGGGGTCAGAGCAACTGTCCCACTTTTGGTGGGACAGTTGCTCTGACCCCTTGTCCCGGTCCTGAAACTTATGGCAATATAAGAACTAGAGGTAAAAATGGGACAAAGGCTCTGACCCTCTGTCCCAATAGGGGGGTGAGATGGTGAGGGTTTTGATTCCTGGGACAATGCTTGGGGTTGTTCGTTATGTAGTTGATGTGAAGAAGAGTGATGAGAGGTTACTTAGCTATTTTGATAAGACAGTAAAGGAGATTGGCTCGCGCTATGAGATGAGCGAGATTGCAGAGATTCCTCATATTCGGGAGACGCGGGAAGCTTACAAAGCTTTAGGAAAATCTCCTTCTCAGTACCGTAATGCGGCTGAAGCGATGCTGCGCCGGATTGTGAAAGGAAATGGCTTATATAAAATCAATAATGTAGTGGAAATCAATAATTTAATTTCCATTCGCTCTGGATATTCTGTTGGTTCTTATGATAAACATGCTCTTAAAGGAGAGATTGAATTGCGTCCGGCTCCAACAGGTGAACGCTATGAAGGGATTGGAAAATCTAATCTTAATATTGAAAACCTGCCCGTGTTATTTGATGAAGAGGGAGCCTTTGGCAATCCTACGAGCGATAGTAAACGGGCAATGATTCAGGAGGGAAAGCGGGAGGTTATGAGTGTAATCTATGCTTTCCACCTGGAACAAGAAGAATTGGAAAAGTGGTTAGCGGAATATCGAAAGTTACTTGAGCAGTTTACAGATGCAACAGCAATCCAGACGGAAACTATTATGACAAGTAAATAAAAAATTAAAAAGAGAGGTTCTAAAGATTAACCTCTCTTTCTTTGTCCACTTAACGGATATCATTTTCCACACATCTTATGACTTAGATTGTATTGATTCAAGAGCTTGTGGATTTTTTGTTTGAAACATTTCCACCTTCGCACTTCCATTCCAACCAACTATTCCTTTTCCATAAAAAATCCAAAAAAATATTAAGCATGAAGGGAATTTATGATATTCTATATCTTAAAGGAAAAATCCTCTGACAAAATTCGGGGTATAAACTAAAATCAATTAGCATGGTCAATGGGTCACAGTTCGGATTTTGATACATAAGTTTTTTATCCTGCTTGGTCTCTTGGCGTTAAGGAGGAAACACAATGGGAGAAAGAATCGTTATTGCGTTAGGTGGAAATGCAATTTTACAACCAGGGCAAGAAGCAACCTTTGAAACACAATTTGAAAATGTCTGTAAAAGTGCAGAGGTCATTGCACGGATTATTAATAAAGGACATACGGTCGTCGTTACGCACGGGAATGGTCCCCAGGTAGGTAACATTTTGAGGCAGAATGAGGAAGCAAAGCATGTTGTTCCATCCATGCCACTCGTTATCTGCAGTGCGGAATCCCAAGGATTTATAGGTTATATGCTTGAACAGGCATTAAGAAACGAACTGCTAAAATTAAATAATGAAACTCCGGTTACAGTCATGTTAACCCAGACGGAAGTTTCAATTGATGATCCAGACTTCCACGATCCATCTAAACCAGTTGGTGTCTTCTATTCGGAAGAGGAAGCGAAACAGTTAAGCGCGGACAAAGGCTGGACGGTAAAAGAAGATGCGGGAAGAGGTTGGAGAAGAGTGGTAGCCTCACCAGAACCGAAGTCGATTATCGGATCTAATACGATCCAGCAATTATCGGAAATGGGAACAATCGTCGTTGCGAGTGGTGGCGGTGGTGTTCCTGTTGTAAAAAAAGACGATGGAACGTATGAAGGGATCGATGCTGTTATCGATAAAGATCGCAGCGCCTTTAAGTTAGCAGAAGAAATCAATGCAGATTTGTTCATGATTTTAACGGATGTAGAGAATGTATATATCAATTACGGGAAACCTAATCAAGAAATACTTACCGAAGTTACGTTGGAAGAAGCGAATAAATATGTAAGTGAAGGACACTTCTCAGCAGGCAGCATGGGGCCTAAAATGGAAGCAGCAATCAAATTCGCCCAAACCGGAAAACGCGCCATCATCTGCTCCCTTGATCAAGCCGACCAAGCTATGCAAGGAAAAATAGGAACACATATAATACCAAAAGCGCAAGCACGCGTTTAGGAGCGACTGAACTGGACCGCGGTGCAGGAAGATAAAGGAAACACGCCGAACGCAGAGAGGCGATGTTGACTTATCGACCGGAAGCGCGGGAAGTACAGTCGGCTCCTGCGTGCTTAAGCTAGACGAACCAAAAACGCAAGCACGCGTTTAGGAGCGCGCGGTAGCTCCGAATGATTATAGGGCAAGAATTAGGGCCTTTCGTGCATAAAGATACGTTTTTCGAATAAATTTATAGTTTGCCCTTTATTTTTTGGACGAAGTAAGTTAAACTATTAGTAACCAAAAAGTTGATAAGAGCACCACCAAGGAGGAGTCTGTCACCAAGGGCGTAGTATGCCCATTTCAGACTCCTATTTGTGTTATTAAAATAAGTGATTAGGGGGGAGCTGGGCTAGGTTTGTATGACGTGAGTTCGTCATTTAGCAGGTTACATATAAGATGTGCAAGAAGTAGATAGAAAACTATTGGAATTATGTGAAAAGGGGAGTTCTTCATGATTGTAGGATTAATCATTATTTTGCTTTTAGTTCTATTTCTGCCATTTACAAAATTGGTGGAAAAAAATCTGGAAATATTCCTGTTTATTATGGGGGTAGCTTCTGTACTCGTTAGTCAAGTCTTGGATTGGCCACTCATTAAAGAAGCATTGGTACACCCGATTAACATTACGATAGCTGTTTTAATAGCAGGTCTTTTGTTCCGCTGGTTTAAAGGTCCAATTGAGAAAGGGACACTTTCAATCAGTAAAGCGATGCCATATCGTGTTTTCATTGCATTGTTTGTTATTATTTTAGGTCTTATTTCCAGTATTATTACAGCGATTGTTGCCGCAATTATTCTTGCTTCGATTGTCGCTATTTTACGACTGGATCGTAAATCGGAAATTCGACTTGTTATTTTAGCTTGTTTTGCGATTGGTCTTGGTGCTGCACTGACACCAATTGGTGAACCGTTATCAACTATTACAGTTGGCAAACTTAATGAAGATTTCTTTTATCTTCTAAGACTGGTCGGTTCTTCTGTTATTCCATTTGTTGTACTTTTTGGTATTGCAGCAGCGTTTGCCGTCAAAGTTCCTGGTGAGTACGACGGATCAGGCTCAGCAGATGACTCAGAGGCTGAATCTTACTCGGAAATTGTTATCCGAAGTGCGAAGATTTACTTATTTGTTATGGCTTTAACATTTTTAGGTGCTGGATTTGAGCCGTTTATTGAAAAATATTTACTTGGTTTAAGTCCGTTGATCTTGTACTGGATTAACATCTTATCAGCGATTTTGGATAACGCTACATTAGCGGCTGCAGAAATTAGCCCTGCAATGGATGGATCGACAATCCGAGCTATTTTAATGGGGCTGATGATTAGTGGTGGAATGCTTATCCCTGGTAATATCCCGAACATCATTGCTGCGGGTAAATTGAAGATTACAAGTCTTGAGTATGCCAAATTTGCTGTACCAGTAGGCTTGGTAGCAATGGTTGGTTACTTCATCATTATGCTATTTACATTTTAATGAATGGAAAAAGATAACGTATATTTACGGACTGTATATCCCCCAACCTTGACATTTTGGTTTACCCTTTTGTTTAGAGACGGGGGTATTACAGACCGTTAATACGTGATAAAACCCCGTTTTGGAAAAATCCAATACGGGGTTTTGTAGTGCAGTGGGACAAATGCACTGACCCCTTGTCCCGATTGTAGTGTGACTGGGGAAGGCGCTGTTGTGCCAGTTGTGCTATTTTTTATTTTTAAGTTTTGCGAGTTGTTCAGCGAGGGCGTTATTTTTAAAGCCGTCGTCCTGGTTTTTAAGATATTTGTTGACATCTCGTTTCGATACATTATGTTTTTTCTCTTGTTGCTTTCTTTTGTTGAAGGTGGAAAGTTTTTCCCGGTGACCACAAGAACAGGTGAAGATTTGACCTTCGCCTTCCCCGCGCAGTTCCAAGCGTTTATGGCAATTCGGGCAGCGGGCATTGGTGCGTTTTGCGATGTTCTTCTTATGTCCGCAGGAACGGTCTTGACAGACGAGCATGCGACCGTGTTTGTTCCTCACTTCAAGCATTAATTTACCGCAATCCGGACATTTCGTTCCGGTAATATTATCATGTTTGAATGTTGCATCCTTCGCTTTAATTTCCTGAATAATTTCTTTTGTATAATCTTTGATCTCTGCGATGAATTTATTTTTATTCAGCTTTCCGTCAGCAATAAGACTCAGCTTCTGTTCCCATTCAGCGGTTAGAGCAGGGGAGCGTAAATCTTCCGGTGCAAGATCAAGCAATTGTTTTCCTTTCGGCGTAATGAAAATGTGCTTACCTCTTAATTCCATATATTCACTGTTAAAGAGTTTATCGATAATATCCGCACGTGTTGCGACAGTACCGATCCCACCTGATTTCTGTAACGTGCCGGCAAGATGTTTTTCATTTGCGTCCATATAACGGACGGGATTTTCCATCGCTTGTAACAAGGCGCCTTCGGTAAATCGTTCCGGTGGCTTTGTTTCACCGTTCGTTAGATTGAGGGTGAAATTTGTGAATGTGTCCCCTTGTTTTACATTTGGAAGGGATTGATTATCAAAATCTTCCTCATCAAAGTTCCGGTCGTAAAGTGTTCTCCAGCCTTGGTTTTTAATGATTCTCCCGTTTGCTGTAAAAGCTTCTCCGGAAATCCTAGCATGAATTGTTGTTTGTTCATATTCATAAGGGTCCATTAAAACAGCTAAAAAACGTTTGACGACTAAATCATAAATGCGGCGTTCTTTTGCATCGAGATTAGACAAATAGACCGGCTCTTCAGTAGGGATTATGGCGTGGTGGTCACTTACTTTCGAGTTATCCACGACAGACTTCGGGAGCTTTTTAATCCCTTTTCTAAGAATCATCTGAGCCTCTCGGACATATTGGTCAATTCCACATGCTTCGAGCCGCTCGCTCAATGTTGGGACAATATCCGTTGAGATTACTCTTGAATCGGTTCTTGGGTAGGTTAACACTTTATGACGCTCGTAAAGGCTTTGCATAATTGACAAGGTTTGTTTACCAGAAAATCCGAATAGTCGGTTTGCGTCTCGCTGCAACTCGGTTAAATCATAAAGTTGCGGAGCATATTTTTTCTTGGCAGCCTTATCGATTCGTTCAATCGTCAGTGTTTCACCTTTTAAGGATTGGAACAGTTTGTCTGCTTTTTCTTTTTGGAAAATACGGGAATTATTCTTGTCATCCCGCCACGTATACGTGACTCCACCGGTAACTTTCGCTTGCAGACCGTAGTAGGTTTTCGGTTTAAATTCATTGATTTCTTTTTCCCTTGCCGCAACCATGCCAAGTGTTGGTGTCTGTACCCGTCCTGTGGATAGCTGAGCATTGAATTTCGTTGTAAGTGCACGGGTTGCGTTCAGGCCAACATACCAATCTGCTTCAGAGCGGGCAACAGCGGAGGCGTAAAGGTTTTTATATTTATCACCTGGCTGCAGTTTCTTGAATCCGTCACGAATCGCTTTATCTGTGACAGAGGAAATCCATAATCTTTTAATTGGTTTTTTGACTCTTGCTTTATCGATGATCCAGCGGGCAACAAGTTCACCCTCGCGCCCAGCATCCGTTGCAATAACGATGTCCTTCACATCTTTCCGGTTCAACTGGCTTTTAACGGATTGGAACTGTTTTCCAGTTTTCTTAATTACAACTAATTTCAAATGGGGTGGAAGCATTGGAAGATCATCTAGCTTCCATGTTTTATATTTATCATCATACACTTCCGGATCGGCGAGCGTAATTAAATGACCGAGGGCCCAAGTTACAATATAATTGGGTCCTTCAAGGTACCCATTCCCTTTTTTATTACATTGCAGAACACGAGCGATATCGCGTCCGACAGAAGGTTTTTCAGCTAGTACTACTGTTTTACTCATTTGTACAATCCTTTCTTCTCGTAAAAGATGTCTCTTTCTACTTTAACATATATACGCGTGGTTGGTTACTTATGATGTTAGCTAAGAATGAAACCTATTTCGGCTTATAACCGTCTTACTATGTAATGTATTTTAATTTTACAGGGGAGGGGCTTGCTTGATGAAAATGAGAGTTGTGTTACTATGCTTCCTTTTTATACTCGCAGGCTGCGGGGCAGCTAATGAAGTGACAAATGAAGGGTTAGAGGGCTATGAAGTTAAACAAACGTTTGATGAAACGATAGAAGACAATTTTGTGTTCCGGCTTGTAAGTGGCAAGGAGGAATATGAAGCGGGCGAAGAAGTGGAATTATATGGAGAAATTATATATATCGGTGAAGGTGAAGTCGAGATTGCCCATGCTTCTTCAGCGGTATTATTTGAGATCAAGGAACAGGTACGGGACTATGAACTTCCGTTTGCTGTGCAGGATATTCATATAGAGACGAAGCTTGCAGCTGGGGAGCCGTACCGGGAGAAGTATGTAAAGCAAGGAGTCTTTTCTTTTGAAGATGATGGTGAGCAGTATGCGGGATTTATTGAAGATTTTAAAAAACGGCGTGATTTTCCACCTGGATATTATACGGTGACCGCTACTACAGCGTTCTCTGATGGGACCATTCAAAGGGAACTTGAGGCAAAGGTTGATTTTAAAGTATGGGCGGAAGAGGAAGAAGAGTGAACGAAAAATGGGACAGATGCTCTGACCCCCTGTCCCACGCTTGGAGGTAGTTTCATTGCGTATGCTATAATTATAGGAAACGGGGGTGTCGGAATGTTTGAAAGAAAGTCGATTCAATTACAGGAAGCGGTTACAAGATTGACGAAGTTTGCAAATCCGGGTGAAATGGAATACCTCTCTCCACTTGATGCAACCGGTTTTTATCTGGCGGAGGACTTAGTTGCCGATCACCCGGTTCCACCGTTTGACCGCTCGCCCTATGACGGATTTGCTATACGTTCAAGCGATACTGCTCGAGCAACAACCCATAATCCGAGTGTGCTCAAGGTTGTGGGAGAAATTGGTGCGGGGCAAGTATTTTCTGGAACGGTTGGGGAAAAAGAAGCTGTCCGCATTATGACCGGTGCGGCAATTCCTGATGGCTGTGACGCAGTTATTATGATTGAAGCTGTGAGAGAAATCAAAATAGACGATAATCCTCATATACAAGTTCGGAGACCAATGAAGGCGAACAAAAATATATCTTTTACTGGGGAAGATGTGCAGCAAGGGACGGTTGTTGCTGAAGCTGGAAAGTATATAAATCCGGGTGTTATTGCGTTGCTTGCGACATTCGGTTACACGCAAGTTCCCGTTAGAAAGAGGCCGGCGACAGGTATTCTCGTTACGGGAAGTGAATTGTTGGATTTGGATGACCCACTAGAGCCAGGGAAAATAAGAAATAGTAACGGCTACATGATTCATTCTCAAGCACTCCGGGCTGGGGCAGAACCAATTTATCTTGGGAAACTAAGCGATGACTTGGAAACGAACTTTGAAAGTATCACAACAAACTTGAAGAAGGTGGATATCCTGATTACCACAGGTGGAGTTTCTGTAGGTGATTATGATTTTATGCCGGAGATTTTCAATCGACTCGGTGCCAATGTGCTCTTTAATAAGATCGGAATGCGTCCGGGAAGTGTGACGACAGTGGCGGAAAAGAACGGGAAGCTTATCTTTGCCTTGTCAGGGAATCCATCTGCCTGTTACGTCGGCTTTGAACTCCTCGCGCGTCCATTCATCCGTGCGGTTTTAGGTGCTAGGCACCCTTTCTCACCGCGAACAACGGCTATTCTTGGGGCGGACTTTCTAAAAAAGAATCCGTTTGACCGTTTCGTACGTGGCAAGCTCGAGCTGAAGCATGGAACGCTCTTTGCTACTCCGAGCGGGTTGGATAAATCAGGTGTTGTCTCTTCTCTTGCTGAAGCGGACTGCTTGATTGTTTTCTTAAAGGGAAGGAAAGAATCAAAGAAGGGAGAGCAGGTAGAAGTAATCTTACTGGATTCTAAAGAAAGTATTTCAATGGAAGATTTTTTCGCGGATAAAGGATGAGAGACAGATGAAAGTTTCACTTATGCTAAATGAAAGGGATCAACAGTTCCTTTGCATCCATGAATCTCGATCGGGCTCTATTTCGTATTATAATTGGATATATACATGAGGGAAGGTTGATTTCATGTGGAGAAATATTCGGCAGTATTATTCGCCTGTACTTGATCTACTGACATTCATCGTGATGTTCAGCATGATAACTTATGTTTCTATTTCTTATAGCAAGCTGCCGACGGAGATTCCCATTCATTTTAATATGGCTGGAGAAGCGGATGGCTGGGGACATAAGGGTACTTTATTCGGCTTGATATTGCTTAACTTCCATACCGTTCTGCTTTGCTTTGTGTTGAATTATTATTTAATCATTCGTTCGGATAAAGCAGACAGTCTGCAATTCATGAATATTCCCTTTTTGAAAAAGGAAGAGCTAACGGAAGGTGAGAGCCATACCGTTAAACGAAATACTGCAAGAATGCTAGCAGTTTCTAACTTGGCAATCAGTCTGACGTTTGCGAGTGTTTACTACGATATTATTCAAAATGGGCTAGGGAAAGAAAATGGGCTTGGTTTCGGTGTAGAAGTGATGATTATTCTCGTATTCTTTCCCTTTATCTACTATACTTTGAAAATTTATCGCAACCTAAAAATTGGTCCATTCAGGAACCGCACTTGAATGGACCGTTCAATTTGATAAGGCGTCACGTATGCTGTATTTCCCCTTCTCTAGCTTTGCCAATCTATTATTACTTGTATGGCGGGAAAAAGCTGCTTAAATCTGTACTTCCTGCTTGTAGCATCACGTGATACCTTATATAATTGAGAAAAGAAAATCAAAGATAAAGGGTGTGGAAGATGGGGAAGCGGATTTTTTACTTCTTACTTACGAACGTTTTAGTCCTACTTACAATTAGTATAATCGTTAACTTAATACCAGGTGGATTGAATTATTTAAATACAACAGGTGGAATTGATTTCGGTACACTACTTATCTTAAGTGCGATTATCGGGTTTACCGGTTCCATTATTTCTCTGTTAATCTCGCGCTGGATGGCAAAGAGAATGATGGGTGTTCGGATTATCAATCCTGATCAACCGGTTACTCAATATGAACAGGAACTTGTTGAAAGAGTTCATCGTTTATCACGAGCTGCAGGCTTAACCAATATGCCTGAGGTTGGGATTTATGATTCACCAGAAGTGAATGCTTTTGCGACCGGACCATCAAAGAAACGTTCACTTGTCGCTGTTTCAACCGGTTTATTGGAAGAAATGGATGATGTTGCGATCGAGGGTGTGCTTGCTCATGAGGTCGCTCATATAGCAAACGGAGATATGGTGACAATGACCCTGCTTCAAGGCGTCGTTAACACATTTGTCGTTTTTCTTGCTCGGATTGCGGCTTTTATCGCATCGCGCTTTGCAAGAGAAGAAATTGCTCCGATCGTCCATTTTATTGCGATTATTGTTTTCCAGCTAGTGTTTTCTATTTTAGGAAGTCTTGTTGTCTTCGCTTACTCCCGCCACAGAGAATTTCATGCGGACCGGGGCGGGGCTGATCTTGCAGGGAAAGATAAAATGAGACATGCGCTAGAGTCATTGCGCGCTTACAGTGACCGCATTAAAACAGAAGAAGATACTTCGATTGCCACGCTCAAAATTAATGGCAAGAAAAAATCGAACATCTTCTCGACCCATCCGGATTTGGAAGAAAGAATAAGACGTTTGCAATAATTAGAGTGGCACGTTCAGAAAAACTGAATGTGCCATTTTTTATTTGTTCACCATATTGGTTAAAGTAGAGCCATGACATGATCAAGTTCAGTTATATGAGCAGTTTACCTGGTCTTGTCTTGGCTTTTTCTTCGTTCTGTTTTGCTAAGTCTCAAGTTGTATGCGGAAATCATGCTTCAGGTCTAGTGACAGGTGAAAAGGGAAATGCTATACTTTAATTGCTATTATTTGTTGAACAGTAACATATACAATATAGTATTATATAATATATAATACCTAAATACATCAAGGGAGTGAGCGGGTTGAATGTACAGTTTAAAAAGGGTGTGCTGGAACTATGTGTGCTCGTTCTTTTAGATAAGAAAGAGCAATATGGCTATGAACTTGTACAACATATTTCTCGTCATATAGAACTATCGGAAGGTGCGGTATATCCTTTGTTAAGGCGCTTTACAAAGGAAGGTTACACAACAACATATTTACAAGAGTCATCAGAAGGGCCACCTCGGAAGTATTATAAGTTAACGAAAGAAGGTAATAAGTATCTTCAGGAATTACTTGAGGAATGGTGGATGTTTACGGAAGGTGTTAATTACCTAATAGATGGAAAGGGGATATAAATGATGGATAAGAGACAATTTTTAAGCAAGTTGGAGAAAGCAATTCTAACACTTCCACGAAATGAACGGGATGATATTTTGTATGATTACGAGGAATATTTTTCAAATGGACTTGCCGATGGTAAAACAGAAGAAGAAATCAGTTCTTCACTCGGTTCACCAGAACAGCTCGGGAAAGAACTTTCTGCGGTATATTATGTGGACGCTGTTCAGGAAAGTGGTACGACAAGAAATTTCTTCCGCGCATTTTGGGCAGTCATCTCGTTAAGTTTCTTTAATCTGTTGATTGTTGCAGGTCCACTCATCGCACTTGCGTCTCTGTTATTTGCGGGCTGGGTTGTTGCGGTATCCTTCTCACTTACTCTAGTCGGTGTTCTGATTAACACACTTATTTATCCCGAGATATTCGAGCCATTCAATATATTCATTTCCATCGGACTAACAGGGGCAGGATTATTAATTGGAATCTGTATGTACGCCGTTACGGGATGGATGAAGCATTGGTTTGTGAAATATTTTCAATTTAACGTCAGAATGGTGAAGGGTGGAATGAAGTATGCTTAATCGCAGAAGAATCGCATTCATTGCGGTAGTACTGTTGGTAATTGGCTTTGGCGGGGCATTGTTCACGTATCCATCTCTTAGTGCTGGCGAAACGGTTGAAGAGGAAAGGACCTTCACAGATACCATTTCAGATGTCGTAATTGAGACGGATAATTCGACCATTGAAATCGTACCGACAACTGACAACGTGACAAAGGTTGAATTTATAAAGAATACGAAAAATAATTCTCGTTATCGTTACAAGGCGGAAGTGGAAGACGGGATACTTCAAGTGACTATAAAGGAGAAAGTTCTTCAGTTCTTTAGTTTCGACTTTTCGCTGAAATCAGCGGTGACAAGAGTTTACTTGCCGGAAAAGGATTATGATTCCTTGAAAGCAAAAACTGCGAACGGGAAAGTAAGGATTGAAAATCTTAACAGTGATATCATTTCTGCCGAATCGACAAATGGTAAGATGTCTTTAGAGAATCTTAATACACAAACCGCGACAATTCAGTCTGAAAATGGGAAAATAAGTGCAGTGAATATATCGGGAGAACTAAAGGCTGAAGTCACAAATGGTACGATCAATGTAGAGGCAAAAAGCTTAGATCATCCGGTTGACCTCGAATCAGTGAATGGTAAGGTCAATGTTCAAGTAGAGGAAGAACCTGATAATGCAGAGATTATTGTTGAAGTGGTCAACGGAGAAGCAATTATCTTTGGGAGTAGTAGCCGGTATCGTACGTTTGGAGATGGGGAAAATCTTATTAAGATCCAGACGGTAAATGGAAAAGTAGTCGTGGATCATTAAAAATTTCCTCCGTGATTTTCTAACAATTGAGGAGAATGCAGATGAAAGAGAAACAATCAGGAATCAAACCATTTATAGAACTAATCCTATCAACGAAGATTTCAAAGTGGGCACTTGTGGCAGGATTAATCGGAAGTATGCTGACGATGCTTGTGAACCTTGCCATTCCGCTCCTAACAAGGAAGCTGGTTGATGGATTTACATTGGAGGCACTTAGTACGACACTAATTATTACAATCTTAGTCGTTTTTATTCTCCAGGCGGTTATAGATGGATTATCGACTTATATTTTAGCTGCAGTCGGTCAGCGGATTGTCGCTCGATTACGGGAAAAGATGTGGTTTAAGCTGCTTCGTTTGCCAGTCCGTTATTTTGATAAAACACCGAGCGGCGAATCGGTAAGCCGGGTCGTAAATGATACGGGAATAGTAAAAGATTTAATCTCCAACCATTTTCCGCAGTTTATCACGGGTACCATTACGATTATTGGAGCGATTGTTATTCTGCTTATTATGGATTGGAAGATGACCTTACTTATGCTGCTTGCAGTTCCGATAACATTCTTGATTATGATGCCGCTCGGTTCAAGGATGGCGAAGATTTCAAAAAAGATGCAGGATGAAACGGCGACATTCACCGGAAATATCCAGCAGACGTTAGGTGAAGTCCGCTTAATGAAATCATCCACCGCGGAAGAAGTGGAGGAAAACCAAGGTAAATCAGGGATTCGTAAATTGTACAGCTTAGGGTTAAGAGAAGCGAAAGTATTTGCTTTGATAGGCCCGCTAATTTATACGATTATGATGTTTGTCATTGTCGTGATTATCGGGTATGGCGGTATCCGTGTCTCGGAGGGTACGATGTCAACAGGTTCGCTCGTTGCTTTTCTACTTTATCTTTTTCAAATCATCTTTCCGATTACATCGTTTGCGATGTTTTTCACAGAACTTCAAAAGGCAAAAGGTGCGACGGAGCGGATTATTGCAATTCTGGACTTGGAAGAAGAGGAAGGACAGGTTGGCATCACGAGGGATATTAGTACGCAATCAATTTACGTTGATGACGTTTCCTTTGGATATGACGAAGGAGAAGTGGTGCTAGCGGATGTCACGTTTGAAGCACATCCAGGAGAGATGATCGCTTTTGCTGGTCCGAGTGGCGGTGGGAAAACGACGTTATTCGGCTTGCTTGAGCGTTTCTATGAACCAGTTCGCGGTGAGATTCGAATTGGGAATACCCCGATTCGTGAGCTTTCCCTAGCATCTTGGCGGGGACAGATCGGTTATGTATCCCAGGAAAGTGCAATGATGGCTGGAACAATCCGTGATAATCTCACCTATGGCTTGGATAATGCGGAGAAAATTCCGGATGATCGTTTATGGCGGGTCGCAGAGATGGCTTATGCGGCGACGTTCATTCGTAGCTTTCCAGATGGTCTTGCTACGGAAGTCGGGGAGCGCGGAGTAAAGCTCTCCGGAGGGCAAAGGCAGCGGATTAATATTGCGCGTGCTTTCCTGCGCGATCCAAAAATTTTGATGCTTGACGAAGCAACTGCAAGCTTGGATAGTCAGTCGGAACACGCTGTTCAGCAGGCTCTTTCCCGTCTGATGGAGGGGCGCACAACCTTTGTGATTGCCCACAGGTTATCAACTATTGTCAACGCCGATAAAATTATTTTTATTGAAAAAGGAAAAATAACCGGTTTGGGCACCCATGAAGAGTTGATTGCAACTCATGATTTATACCGTAAATTTGCTGAACAGCAATTGAATGAATAAGCGTAGACCAGCTAAGAAAATACATCTTGGCTGGTTATTTTTTTGGAATACGGGCTTGCAAATAATTCCCAATGCTCATATAATCGGTGTCAAATATGTAATAAGAACTAGCCTGAAGTACTTAATAATTAGGCGGGAAGGGAGTTATTCAATTGGATAAAATTTTATTAAACTACACCATTACGCAAAATGACAATGCACTTCTTCCGGGGCGAAGCACACATTATGACACCATTGTTTTAACCTCTGAAGGGAAACACTACGTAAAAAAGCCCCCGTTTGACATTATTAAAGAAAGCGCCTCCAAAACATTCTTAACCTATGAAGGAAGTACTTATTTAATTAGAGAGAAATTAGGTTTTAAATATAAATTACCGCTCCCGATCAATACAGCTCTCGGTATTTATGCGTTTCCTACCATGTCACCCTCACACCCAGACTGCATATGGCTATTTTATCATCGGATCAAGAGCATTGAGGATATCAGTGAGGAGTCTGTGTTGTATAAATCCAAAGTACATTTTGTCGACGGGACGTCTTTATCACTTACGACATCTTGCTATTCCCTAGATAAGCAGATGAAGCGTACACAGCAATGTATCGACAAATTTGATGCAGGACAGGCATTGAGTTATTAAAGAGAGGACAGCTTCGTGAGCTGCCCTCTGTTTTTCTTACCTAAAGACTTAAGCTACCCATAAGGTCTTCAATTTGTGAAAGGATGGATTGAATCAGGTCTTCTGCATGTTTGTCCGTGCTGGAACGTGGGTGTTGACCCGACCATAGAGCTAAATATTCCGGACGGTTTCGCTTTGCTGCTTCTTTCCGAATCTCTTGTGTCAACATGTTCTGAATCGGATAATTCGGCAGATGATGTTCCCTATTTTCAAGACTCTGAATGAATGCATTTCGTATCCCTCTTGCCGGTTTTCCACTGAAGGCTTTTGTCACGGTTGTTGCCTCTTCAGTGCTTTCACGAATCGCTAGTTTATAGAGGGGATGGGCGCCGCTTTCTTTGGTTGTGACAAATGCCGTTCCCATCTGTACGGCCTCTGCACCAAGAATGAGAGCGGCTAGTACACCCCGTCCGTCCATAATCCCACCTGCGGCAATTATCGGGATGTTCACCAGGTCTTTTGCTTGGGGAACAAGTGCCATCGTCCCAATCATCGCGGATTGAAAATTACCAAGAAATGTCCCCCGATGTCCGCCAGCCTCACTCCCTTGCATAACGACCATATCAAGACCTTGTTCTTCATTGGCAAGTGCTTCGTTTACCGTTGTTGCTGTACCGATTAATGTTATTCCTTCGCTTTTTAAGCGACGAACAATTTTCTTAGGGGGCAGCCCAAAGGTAAAGCTACAAATTGGGACTCGTTCTTCGATTAATACTTCAATTTGTTGTTCAAAAAGATCCTTGTTCATTTCAGGTAGTTGTATTTGCTCTTCCATGTTTAAATCCCTACGAATAGGAGCAAGTAACTGGTTGGCCTGTTTAATTTTTTTATCGGAAAAAGTCGGGTGTTCTGGAATAAATAAATTCACCGCAAACGGTTTGTGGGTGAGCTGCTTAATCTTCTGGATGGCTTCTTTCGTTTTTTCCGGTGTTAAGTAACCTGCTCCAAGCGTACCAAGCGCACCGGTTTCTGCGACACTGGCAACGAGCTCGGGTGTCGTTATCCCTCCCGCCATGCCTGCTTGAATAATGGGATAGGTTATGCCAAGTTTTTTTGTAATTGAATTATCATAAATCATGTTTCCTTCTCCCTTCCATTATTTTTAATCTATATGTAGTATAAGCCAGTTTAGAGTAAATTGAAAAATTAGGCAGGTAGGAAAGTCCAGTACATTTACAAAAATTACTCAATTGTAAGTAAAAATAAAAAATGATAAAATAGGAATGTTATTTTACTAAGACAGCCTTGAAGTGAAAGGTAGGGAAAAGGATGAATTCAGAACGGAAAAATATGTATCGCGGCATTGCCTTCGTTGGGCTTGCGATTGCATTGTTATTGGATTTAAAATATAAAGGATTGGTGTATCGGATGATATTTCAGAAAGAAACCAATCATAACGTACCGATAGAAAACTGAAGGGGTCTTAGAAATATTTACAACTTAGAGGAGGATTAACAGCAAATGGACTCTAAAGAACGGGATGCGATATTGAAGACCGTGCCTCAAAAAGGTTTCTTCGGGCATCCAAAAGGTTTATCAACATTATTTTTCACCGAGTTTTGGGAGCGGTTCTCATACTACGGGATGCGCGCTATTCTACTTTACTATATGTACTATGAAATAACCGAGGGTGGCCTAGGGCTGGACCGCACAACAGCTAACTCGATTATGGCTATCTACGGTTCTTTAGTATATATGTCTGGAATAATTGGTGGTTGGATTGCCGACCGCTTGCTAGGAATGAACCGGACCGTATTTTACGGTGGAGTTCTGATTATGATTGGTCATATTATTTTATCATTGCCTGGTGGATTTACCGCATTGCTATTATCCATGCTCTTTATCATTATTGGGACAGGCTTATTGAAACCGAACGTCGGTGGAATGGTTGGGGAACTTTACAGCAAGACAGACTCACGCCGTGATTCCGGTTTTAGTATCTATTATATGGGAATTAACATGGGTGGATTCATTTCACCATTAATTGTCGGAACAATTGGACAGGAATATAGTTTCCACCTTGGATTTAGTTTAGCCGCCGTAGGTATGTTCGCGGGCTTAGTTGTCTATTTATTCACGCGGAAGAAGAATATGGGTCTTGCGGGAATGCAAGTACCGAACCCTTTATCTGCTACTGAAAAAGGCAGCATTGCACGCAGATTTTTATTTGGTGGAGTTGCCATCGCGGCGTTTCTTCGGTTAGGGTTTTCCGGTGGCTGGTTAACAATTGAACGTGTCATATTCTTTATTAGTATTTCAGGTGTTATTATTCCAGCTATTTACATTTTTGTAATGTACCGCAGTAAGAAGACAACCGATGATGAGCGTTCCCGGTTATTGGCATATATTCCGCTATTTATTGCTGCAATGATGTTCTGGGCGATTCAGGAACAAGGCTCGAATATTCTTGCAACATATGCAAACGAACGGACACAGTTAAGTTTCTTAGGTTTTGAACTGAAATCTTCGTGGTTCCAATCACTCAACCCATTATTTATTGTGGCACTTGCTCCAGTATTTGCTTGGCTCTGGGTGAAACTTGGTGATCGTCAACCGAGTACACCACAGAAGTTCTCGCTTGGGTTAATTTTTGCTGGTTTGTCCTTTATTATTATGGTTTTCCCAGCTATATTTAACGGAACGGAATCTCTCGTTAGCCCATTATGGCTTGTGGCGAGTTTCTTCCTCGTCGTAATCGGTGAATTGTTATTATCTCCGGTTGGACTGTCTGCATCCACGAAACTTGCGCCGGCTGCGTTTGCGGCCCAGATGATGAGTCTTTGGAATCTATCAAACGCTTCCGCACAGGCAATCAACGCGCAAGTAGTACGTTTTTATTCAGTGGAGACGGAGGCGATTTATTTCGGAGCCATTGGTGGTTTTGCCATTCTGTTAGGAATTTGTTTATTATTCCTGGCACCTAAATTGAAGAAATATATGCGTGGAATTAATTAAAAATTGGAATGGGGCGATCAAGTTCAGTACATTGATTGCCCCATTTTTTAAATGGTTTTTTCTTTTGTTTTATTTTTATTGTGTGCTGTGTCACTTGTGTTCAGGACGAGGATACCTCCAATAATGAGAATAATGCCGAGTAGCTTGGCGAGGTGGAATGCTTCATTCCAGAAAAGAAAGCCGATCAATGCAGTTAAAGCAGTTCCAGCTCCAGACCAAATCGCATAAGCGAGACTTAGCGGGACGGAACGCAGGCAAAGAGCGAGAAAATAAAAAGATAGCCCATACCCGAAAATGACTGCAAGCGATGGATACAACAACGTAAAACCATTGGATAGCTTCAGCATCAGCGTACCAAAGATCTCAGCAACAATCGAAACAACAAGGAAACTATAACCCTTCACATTCATATCTAACACCAACTTTCTTTTTGGGGTCAGAGCATTTGTCCCAGTTAGACAGCTCTGTTTTTGTAGCTTGTAATCTTTAATTCCCCGGAACACAGAGAATCTCCCTTATTCAGTCGATTAAAGGCCTTCTAATCACTCGAACGACAGCAACTCTTCCTCGTTCCGTCAGTTAGAAGTTTCCTAATCCCTTGAACGACAACGATCCTCATTCATTCGGTCAATGAAAAGCCAATCCCTCGCTCAAAATCCTAATACCTGCTTTCAAATATTCAATAGGACAACTCCGGAAATGATGAGCAGGATCCCTGTTAACTTTTTCATATTAAATACTTCTTTATAAACGACTATTCCAACTATGGCGGTTAGCGCAGTTCCCATCCCAGCCCAAATTGCGTAAACCAAGCCAAGTGGTAATTCGGTTAGCGTGAGAGAAAGAGTGTAAAAAGCGGTTCCGTATCCGATTATGACCCCGAGTGTTGGTAGTATCTTTTTAAAGCCATTCGTCAGCTTCAAAAAGGAGCTGCCGAACACTTCACTTATAATTGCAAAAGCCAAAAGTACAATAGCATTCATGTGAGCAACATCCTTTCTTTTACTGCAATATCCTCAATTATACGTGAAAAGCATGAAACTTTCAGCGATGAGTAGCCGTACTAGTTAATAGAAATGAAAGGAGCGGCTTCATTTATGTTACGATGCGAGATCCAAGAAGCGGGTTACAGTAAAAATGAACCAGTTTTAAAAAATATTACATTTAATGTTCATCCAGGCGAGCTCGTCGGATTAATCGGACCGAACGGAGCTGGGAAAAGTACAACAATTAAATCCTTGCTCGGCGTCATTGATTACGTGCAAGGGGAGATCGAAGTTGAAAATTATGCTTACATACCGGAACGTCCCTTTTTTTATCCTGGCTTGACGCTAATGGAACATTTTCATTTTCTTCTAGCTACGATTGAAGCGGACGAAGCGGATTTCACTCGGAAAATGCAAGGATTGCTAAAAGAATTTGAACTGGAAAATGTGGTGCATCATTATCCTGAAAGCTACTCCAAAGGCATGCAGCAGAAGGCAATGATTATGCTCGCATTTTTAAAGGAAGCGAATATGCATATTATTGATGAACCGTTTATGGGGCTAGATCCGAAAGTGGTCCGGAAGCTCCTTGATATGATTGCAAAAGAAAAAGAGCGCGGTGCCGGCATTTTAATGTCGACGCATGTACTTGATACAGCGGAGAAGATTTGTGACCGCTTCTTGCTTATCTCACACGGAAAGCTGATTGCGGACGGTACATTGGAATACATCCAGCGTAAGAGCGGACTGCAGGGAGGGTCTTTATTCGATTGTTTTCATATATTGACGGAGCGTGAGGCAGATGACCGGTAGGAAACTATTTAAATTACGATTAATTGATGATATAAAATATCAGCGGAAGATACTTGGAATGTTCATCGATTGGATAGTTTGGTTCTATGCTTTTATTCCATTCCTTATATTCGGGGTGCTTTTTTATATTGATATCTGGAAGGATACCGCATCCTATTGGCCGGAAATATTGCCGGGAACGGTGATTATCTGGTTGATGTTACTTCTCTTGACGATTGTCCAATTCCGTATGTTTATGAAAGAAGCAGATCAATTGTTTTTACTTGACCGGCCCAAGTTATATCGTGGTTTACGGACCACGGCTTTTTCATATTCTGTGTTGCAGAGGATAGGGCTGGCCGTGGTATTACTCGTTATTACCTTACCGTGGCTTATCCAGCTGATTGGGCTTGGTGTGCGTCAAATCTTTTTTCTGTTTGTTTTTCTCCTAGCTTATCAATTGCTTATATCTACCGTGAAAAAAATCATTCGCCACCCAGTGAAGCGTTGGATTTTGCTTGCTGTTCTCTTTATTTTCATCAGCAATCTTGTCATGTACCTATCGCTCGATATCCTTTTCATAGCAAGTGCTGCTAGCGTCATTTTTCTCACCGTCTGGAATTATTACGTTATGGTTCCGGCAAAACGCTACTTTTTTGAAGAGGTGAATAACGAGGTCAAGGTGCGGATGCGCTATGCGAAGTTAATGCTCGGAATGGCGAAAGAGGTGGAGAAGCCTCCAATTCGTTTCGGGAAACGGCCTCTACTCTTTAGAAATAGCAGAAGGATTTTTAAAGAAACAAATCCGGAAAATGGCCTTCTGGAAATGCTCTTAAAAGGATTCCTGCGACATACAGTCTATCTTAAAAGCTATTTCCAAATCATCGGCGTCACCTTATTTGCAATTACGTTACTTCCAATTATCTGGTTGAAATGGTTGATTTTCATTACGTTCTCATTGTTTTTGACGTATAATTCCTGGCTGAGAGGATTGTATGAAAAAATGCTCGATGAACATTTCTTCAGTGTCGTACCTATCGAGAAAACTGTTCGAGACGCGGCTTGGTTGCGCTTCAGACGCATATTTATAATCCCAGCGGTTATTCTAGTCGGTCTTACTGCTGTACTGATGACATTTGTTACGATAAAGTGAAACTCATTCACTGGGATTTTCCGTCCCCGTTCAAAAGTGGGGGTATTACAGACCGTTAATACGTGGTAAATTAGATGGAGGGTATGTAATGAGTGGGAAAGAATTGAAAAAGAAAAGTAGAAAAGCCGAGGAGCGTATCGAACAGCTTGATTGGTATATGTTCATAGTTGAGTTTTTTCTATATATCCCGCGTGTATTCTGGCGGATGCTCCGAAGGTTTTTTGATTGGAGTTGACAGGAGGTTAGCTGATGACAATTTTAAAAAATGATTGGGCCCCCTTGCTTGAAGGGGAATTTCAGAAAAAATACTACTTGGAATTACGGGAGTTTCTAAAAGAAGAATATAAGAATTACAAGATTCATCCTGATATGGACGATTTTTTTAATGCCCTCCATTACACAAGTTACGAGAATACGAGGGTTGTTCTGATTGGACAAGATCCGTATCATGGACCGAATCAAGCCCATGGCTTAAGTTTCTCTGTGCAAAAGGGTGTAGCGATTCCCCCTTCTTTACGAAATATCTATAAAGAACTTCAAAGTGACTTAGGAATCGAACCCCCAGCCCATGGTTACTTGAAAAAATGGGCTGATGAAGGGGTGTTGTTGTTGAACACGGTACTTACGGTAAGGGAAAAACAGCCAGCTTCTCATCGCGGGAAAGGTTGGGAGCATTTTACGAACAAAGTAATCCAACTCGTCAATGAAAAGACAGATCCGGTCGTGTTTATTTTATGGGGAAAACATGCCCAGGAAAAGGAAATATTCCTTACGAATAAGCGCCACCATATTATTAAATCGCCGCATCCGAGTCCGTTTTCAGCAAATCGGGGATTTTTCGGCAGTAGACCATTTTCGGAAACGAATGAATTTTTGAGTGCAAATGGACGAGCTGCGGTGGATTGGGAAATTAGGTGAATGTTTACGTACGTTAAATCAGTTGTGCTATAAAACGTTCGTTTACCCGCTTGCAACATGCAAGGGCATTGATTATAATGAAGGTTAATATTGAAAAATCCGAATGTTGAACATGAAAATAGTTAGGGGCGAGAACGAATGAAGCGTGTTTATAACTTTTCAGCAGGGCCTTCCATCCTACCGTTAGAAGTCTTGGAAAAAGCACAAAAAGAATTATTAAGCTATGCGGATTCTGGAATGTCAGTTATGGAACTTAGTCACCGGTCTAAACTTTTTACAGAAGTGATTGAGAAAGCAGAACAAGATTTACGTGAATTAATGAATATACCGGATAATTACAAAGTGTTGTTCCTCCAAGGTGGGGCGACGCTACAGTTTTCCATGGTACCGCTGAATTTGATGCAAAATGGGAAAGCGGGCTTTGTCCATACTGGTTCCTGGTCGAAAAAGGCGATCCAAGAAGCGGAGAAATTCGGTGAAGTGGAAGTTATCGCTTCAAGTGCAGACCGCGGGTTCAACTATATCCCTAATCTTGACGAGGTGGAATTTGATCCGGAGTTAGATTATATACATATTACGACGAACAATACGATTGAAGGGACCGCTTTTACGGATATCCCGGACACAGGCAACATTCCGTTAGTTGCTGATATGTCTTCCAATATTTTATCTGAAGCAATTGACGTGAATAAGTTCGGTATCATCTATGCCGGTGCTCAGAAAAATATTGGTCCAGCTGGGCTTACAATTGTTATTATCCGTGAAGACCTAATCGGTAAAGCGAAGGCGGATTGCCCAATTATGCTTGATTATAAGACACATAGCGAAAGCAATTCATTATATAATACACCACCAACCTTTGGCATTTACATGGCATCCCTCGTATTTGAATGGTTAAAAGGTCTTGGCGGTATTGAAGCGATGGAGGCGAAGAACCGAAAGAAGGCGCAACTTCTCTATGATTTTCTGGACGAGTCTGATTTCTTCACGACTCCAGTAGACAAGGCAAGCCGCTCCTTGATGAATATTCCTTTTGTCACGCCATCCAAAGAGCTTGATGCTGCATTCATTGAAGAAGCAAAAGCGGCGGGACTTGAAACGTTGAAAGGTCATCGTTCCGTTGGCGGTATGCGGGCGAGCATTTATAACGCAATGCCGGTGGAAGGGGTAGAATTACTGGTCGATGTAATGCGAGAATTTGAAAAGAAGCATCATGATTCAGCGGCAGAAGTAGAAAAGGGAAGATAATGTTGAAACAATATAAGTATGATAAATTACTTGGGATCCGCACGGGAGAGAACAGGTTTGTAAAGCTCCCTGTTTCCTACCATAATAATCCATATGAAGCGACATCTTATGAAACATTGGAAACGTTGATTGAGCATTATCCAATAACGGAGAATGATTGTTTTGTTGATTTCGGTTGCGGGAAAGGGCGGATTAATTTCTATCTTCATCATTTTACCGGTGCTTCGGTGAAAGGTGTGGAAATGGAGGATGACTTATTGGCAGATGCAATTGAGAATTTAGCAGGCTATCAAATGCAGCACCCGGATCGTTTAAAAAGGATTGAATTTTTAAATTGTCCGGCACAAGAGTATCAAATTGCACCAGAGGATAATCGGTTCTATTTTTTCAATCCATTTTCGGTCAAGATTTTTCAAAAAGTCGTCCATAATATTTTAAAGTCGGTGGAGGAGTATCCGCGTTCGATCGATCTTCTGATTTACTATCCGCATGCGGAATATATTTATTATCTGGAAAAGAATACGAGCTTTGAATTAGTTCAGGAAATAACGATTGATATTTTCTACAAAAATGATTCCGACGATCGTATCTTAATTTATCGAATATAAAGTGAAACTTCATTCAGTGGGGGTTTCCTTATCCCCCACTGAAATGTTAGTTGAACAGAATCAGAGATTTACGGACTATTTATCCCCATCTTCATATGTTGGGTTTCTTTTATGTTTAGAAGTGGGGATATTACAGACCGTTAATGCGTGACAAAAAATCCCAAGTCATAACAAAGACTTGGGATTTTGCCTCTCAATATTATAATAAATCTCTTCTTAAATCGCTTGCCGGGCGTGGAGAGAGGAGTCCTGGTGCGATATCGAATACGGTTTTGGCTCCGGTCGTGCCTGCTTGGTTCAAGCGGTATGCTGCGCGGGCATAGGCGACAAGCACACTTGAAGTGAATTCCGGGTTACTGTCCAGTCTGAGTGAGAACTCGATTAGCTGGTTATTGTCTTCTCCAGTCTGTCCGGAGCGGATCACGAAGCCGCCATGAGGTGCTTTCGCATGTTCTTTAGCCAGTTGCTCTTCGGTAATGAAGTGAACATCTGTATCAAAATCCGCGAAATAGTTCGGCATCATTTTAATCGTATGCTCAATTTTTGCCTCATCATAGCCAGTTTCTGGCACGATATAGCAGACACGGCGGTGCTTTTCTGCTGTTTCCAATGTCGGGTTCTCTCCACTGCGAACGCGGTCCATTGCATCTTCCGACGGAATCGTGTACTGGACACCAGCCTTAACTCCTTCTACGCGGCGGACAGCGTCGGAGTGTCCCTGACTTAATCCTTTCCCCCAGAACGTATACGTTTCCCCATTTGGTATGATTGATTCGCTTACAAGCCGGTTGATAGAAAATAGACCCGGATCCCAGCCGACTGCGATAATGGAAGTATTGCCACCTTCCTTCGCTGCTGCGTCAACAGCTTCAAAGTAATCTGGAATCTTAGCATGGGTATCATAACTATCAACGGTCGTAAACAGTTGAGCGTATGCTGGTCCTTGATCTGGCAAGTCTGTCGCTGAACCACCGCAGAGGATCATCACATCAATCTTATCCTGATAATCGGTTATTTCATCAATATGTAATGCCGGAATGGAGGCATCCTCCAACTCTAGATCTGCTGGATCTCTTCTTGTGAATACCGCTACAATTTCCATGTCGGAGGATTGTTTAACAGCTTTTACTGTACCTCGTCCTAAATTACCGTATCCTAAAATGCCTATTCTAATTGGGTTATCCATGAACATCCTCCTCTTTTTGTCAAAATAGTATAGATTTAATCATACAGAAAAATAGTATATAGCTCAAATATTAATTTATCTTATTAATAGTCTTATCTCAATTATTTCTTCACTGGAAACACCGTTAGGAGGGAAAGAATAATCGTATCCGGACCGGTATGATGCTGCATTTCAGTATTCGCTCGCCCTAGTTCTACGTTTTTAACGGCCCCGATTGCTCCGAGGCCGATTACCATATGAAACCTTCTAATCTTTCATTTCTCTAATACTTTCAATTTCCAGTAGTATAATAAAAACCAGCTGACTCTAAAAACGGTCTTTCTCCAGTACAGCAACTTCATACTCATAAACGTGGAACAAGTCACCTTGAACAACTTTGTCCGGTCTCTCTTGGTGATTCGTAACCGTAACTTTCCAATTGCCTGGTGCTGGAAGCTGTATATGCCTTACTTCACGAGTAGGATTGATGAAGATGGTAATATCTTTTCCATCTTCTAGTAAGGTGAAGCCAAATAATGGATTATGTCCCTCTAACAGGTGCAGGCGCTGGGCGATTTCCTCTTGACTGCGCATACGAAATACGGAATGATTTTTCCGCAACTGAATCAGTTTTTTAACAAACTCAACTGTTTCATTCTCTGTTTCCCGACGGGTCCAATTCATTGCATTGATAGCATCTCCGGACAGGTAACTATTCTCCACTCCATATTTCGTCCGGAAAAATTCTTGCCCGGCATGAAGGAAGGGAATACCTTGGCTAAGCAATGTGAGTGCTGTTCCCAGTTGATGCATTTTCTTCCGTGTGGAAAAGTCTTCTTTATTTGTAAGGGCAAGCCGATCCCAAAGGGTATGATTATCATGGCATTCTACGTAATTTACGCTTTGCTGAATTTCGTGGTTACTAATTCCTTCCGTTAACGTCACAGCTTTCACAAGGTCGCCGAGTCGTTCATGAAAACGCCCGGATCCATTGATGAAGCCTTTGTCCCCGGTGTCAAATAGCCTTCCTTTCAAAGTATCTCGAAAATAATCATTAAAGAAGCCAATCCCTTTTAATTGAGCTGCATGGGCAGTAATCGCTTTTTTCTCCCGATCTAGTGCGGTTGGTAAATCCCAGCCTTCTCCGAGTAAAAGAATCATTCGCTCTTCTTGCAGACAGCGTTCTTTAATTTGCCGAATTGTTTCGATATCGATATTCCCCATTAAATCAAAACGGAACCCATCAACTTTATATTCTGTTAGCCAATAATCAATCGTATCGACAATAAATTTCCTTGCCATTTTCCTTTCCGAGGCAAAGTCATTCCCGACACCGGTTCCATTACTCGGGTTTCCTTCGTTATCGTAACGGAAGTAATAGCCAGGAACTAATTTTTCGAAATCGGATTCTTCCCTAACGAAGACATGATTAAATACAACATCAAGAATGACTCCAATTGTTTCTTCATGGAATGCTTGAATCATCTTTTTCAGCTCATTAATTCGGGCAAGTGTCTGATCGGGAAGAACGGAATAACTGCCTTCAGGTACTTGAAAGTAAAGCGGGTCATATCCCCAGTTATATCCTAATTCTGGTTCCATTTCAGGAACGCGGGCATAGTCATTAACAGGGAGAAGCTGTACGTGGGTCACACCCAATTCATTTAGATAGGATAACCCGGTTGAATATCCATTTTCCGTTGTCGTATATTTCTCCGTGAGTCCTAAAAATCGGCCTTTATTTTTCACACCACTATTCGGGTGAATCGTTGCATCTCTCACATGAAGTTCATAAATGATTGCGTCTGTCGGATACTGAACAGGTAGTTTCGTGTTTTTCAATTGCATCGTACGGGAAAGGTCGATCAAAACAGATGTTTCACTGTCTGGGGTCATGCCTTTTGCATACGGGTCATTTGCACGCACCCTTTTGCCTTGGATGGATGCTTCGAAATGATAAGGTGAACCGTGCCAATCGCCGGCTAATGTAAGCGTCCATACGAAGTTCTCGGTCCGGTTCATGGGGTACAACTTATCGTCAACATTTACTTCCACGGTAGTTGCAACAGGAGTCCATAGTTGAAAAGTTGCTTCAGTCTCCGTACAAATCGGTCCCAATGTCGTGTCGGGTGCGCTATATCTTTCATCCAAAGCCTCTTTCCGGACAATGTCTCTAGGATAGACAGGGATTTCCGCTTCTCCCCATAATAAGGTCAATTCCTCGCCAATTGGAAGTGCTTCTTGATGGGTGAAATGTAGGGTATGCGGATTCGGTGCTTGATGGAACTCGGTATGAAAATAGGTCTGTTCTTTCTCCCAATAGATGATCGGTGGAGTATCAAGCCTCTTTCTTAATGGGTCCAGCTCATCAACTGAAATTGTAATGAGATGAACGTCATCCATCCATGCCGTATGATTGCTCATGAACCTGCCTCCTTTATCGCTCGCCTTAGCAGCATCGTAACCCTTTTTATAAAGTGAAACTTCATTCAGTGGGGAATCCTTCCCTCCCCACTGAATGTTAGTAGAACAGAATCAGGTATTTACGGACTGTATATCCCCACGCTTCACATATTGGTTTTCCCTCATGTTTAGGAGTGGGGTATTACAGACCGTTAATACGTGATAAAGTGAAACTTCATTCAGTGGGGAATCCTTCCCTCCCCACTAAATGTTAGTAGAACAGAATCAGGTATTTACGGACTGTTTACCCCCTTCACATATTGGTTTTCCCTCATGTTTAGAGGATGGGGTATTACAGACCGTTAATACGTGATAAACAGTTAAACAAATATATGCCTTTTAGTATAGACAGTTAACTGTGAAAATACTTGTTACAGCTTTGTTAAATTTATTTTGTCTTTCCAAAAATATTGATATTCGTCAATCATATAACCGTATTTATACTATAGTATTAGACATCATGCGAACGGTGAAGGGATGAGGTTTTATGAATTAACGAATATTATTTTATATTTTTTCATCGATTCGCTAGGTTTCGACAAAAATGTATAAAAAATATTCAAAATCTTCCTTGCCTTTATCTTGAATTAGTGATAATCTTCTGTTGTAATAAAGGAGGTGAATGTTGTTGTATGGCATGAATGAAGATGCAATTTATTTATTTCATCAAGGAACGAATTATCAAGTGTATCAATTGCTTGGCTGCCATTTCATTGAATGGGAAGGTGCGGAAGGCTTTCGATTTGCTGTCTGGGCTCCTCACGCAAAGCGTGTCGCTATTGCAGCGGATTTCAATGAATGGAAGGGACAGACTCATGAGTTGACGCGCTTGAATGACGAAGGGATTTGGGTAGGTTTCTTCAGCGATATACCTCCTAATACTGCTTATAAATACCATATAACTACAGCAGACAACGAAATGATTCTAAAAGCAGACCCCTATGCCGGGCAAGCGGAAATCCGTCCACGCACTGCCTCATTGACACCTTCTCTAGAAGTCTATGAGTGGAAGGATACTGCCTGGCAGAAAGAGATGCGGACCTATAATCCTTATACCTCTCCGATATCCATTTATGAAGTGCATCTTGGTTCATGGAAATTGAAGGAGAATGGTGATCATCTAACCTACACAGAACTAGCAGAAACACTTATTCCATATGTATTAAATCTCGGATTTACCCATATTGAGCTTTTGCCATTGGCAGAGCATCCATTTGATTTATCATGGGGCTATCAGATAACCGGCTATTATGCGGTCACGTCCCGTTACGGCACCCCGGAAGAATTCAAAGCGTTCGTTGATACCTGCCACAGGGCGGGGATCGGTGTCATTATGGACTGGGTGCCGGGACATTTTTGTAAAGATGATTTCGGTTTACGTCAGTTCGACGGGGAAGCCCTCTATGAATACCGTGATTTGAAAAAAGCGGAGAAACATAACTGGGGTACCCTAGCCTTTGATTTCGGACGTCCGGAAGTACAGAGCTTCCTTGTTTCGAATGCCATTTATTGGTTGGAAGAATTTCATATAGATGGAATCCGTGTCGATGCGGTTGCAAGTATGCTTTATCTTAACTTTGACCGGCCCGAGCACGAGGGGAAAATCTTTAATTCTTACGGGGGAGAAGAGAATCTCGAGGCAACTGCCTTTCTTCGTAAATTGAATAAAACAGTCTTCCAATACCGGCCGAATGCGCTCATGATGGCGGAAGACAGTACAGATTATCCGCTCATCACCGCGCCGACTTATCTTGGTGGTCTCGGCTTTAATTTCAAATGGAATATGGGCTGGATGAACGACATGCTTGAATATATAGAGATGGATCCAATCTACCGCAAGTGGCATCATAATCTCGTTACATTCTCCTTCATGTATACATTCACGGAAAACTTCTTGCTGCCATTATCGCATGATGAAGTCGTCCACGGAAAGAAATCTTTATTATCCAAAATGCCTGGTGACCAGTGGCAGCAATTCGCCGGATTACGATTGCTCATTGGTTATATGTTCAGCCACCCGGGGAAAAAGTTATTGTTCATGGGCGCAGAGCTTGCTCTCTATTCAGAATGGAAGGATAAAGAGGAGCTTGATTGGCATCTATTGGATTATCCATTACATAAAGGAATGTTCGATTATATCAAAGCTATACATTGCCTGTTTAAAGGTGAGCCGGCATTGTATGAGCTTGATCATGAACCGGAAGGCTTTGCTTGGATTGACCCGCATCAGATTGATCAAAGCGTAATTGCCTTTAGAAGACGGGCGAAATGTAAGAAGGAAGAGCTCGTTATCGTCTGTAATTTCACACCGAATGTCCATTATGATTATAAAATTGGAGTGCCGGAACCAGGCGTTTATGAAGAGATTTTTAATTCGGACGCAGAGATTTTCGGCGGTTCGGGTCAATATAATGATGAACATTTCAGTTTTCCCAAGAAATGGCATGGCTTAGAGCAGCATATCAAAATAAAAGTTGCACCACTTGCTGTCATGATTTTTAAGAGAAGAGACGAGGAGGATGCGAATTGAAAGAATGTGTTGGAATGTTATTAGCAGGAGGAGAGGGGAAACGCCTCGGTTTACTTACGAATGAGAACGCAAAGCCTGCTGTTCCATTCGGCGGGAAGTACCGGATTATTGATTTCACCTTAAGCAACTGTGCAAATTCCTCGATTCAAACACTTGGCGTATTGACACAATACTCGCCAATCAATTTAAATCAGCATATCGGTAACGGCAAAGCTTGGGACATGGACCGGAGGAATGGCGGTGTGACGATGCTTTCACCGGCAACCGGCAAGCATGGAGGGGATTGGTATTCTGGAACTGCTGATGCAATTTACCAGAACATTCATTTCATCGATCAATATGATCCGAAATATGTGCTCATTATTTCCGGTGATCATATTTATCAAATGAACTATCAATCTGTCCTCGCGCAGCATAAAGCGACGAATGCCGATGCAACGATTTCGGTCATTGAAGTTCCGTGGGAGGATGCTTCCCGGTTCGGAATTTTAAATACAACCGAGACACTCGAAATCTATGAATTTGAAGAAAAACCTGCTAATCCGCAAAGTAATCTTGCATCGATGGGAATTTATATATTCACATGGGAAACACTCCGGAAATTTTTAATAGAAGATGCGACTGATCCGGATTCCAACCATGATTTTGGCAAAGATATTATCCCGGCAATGCTTGGTCAGGATAAACGGCTTTTCGCTTATTTATTTACCGAATACTGGAAAGACGTTGGCACGATTCAGAGTTACTGGGAAGCAACGATGGATTTACTTGACGAAGATTCCGGTAGTCCGCTTTCAGTAGCAAGAGAAGACCGTAGTAAACAAATCTATACAAATGAAGCCAATTTCCCGCCACAATATATTGGAGGAACCGGGAGGGTGACAAATTCGTTCATTAATACCGGCTGCTTTATCTATGGAGATGTATCGAACTCCGTCCTTTTCCGAAATGTGCTCGTAAAACAGCATGCATCAATCCATCAATCGATCCTGCATCCTGGAGTGACTATCGGAGAAAATGTCGTCCTGGAACGGGTTATCGTCATGGAAAATACGGAGGTTCCGGACGGGGTGCAGGTTTACGCGACGAAGCACGCAGAACCATTAGTCCTTAATCAGCAAAATATAAGGGAGCATTTTAGTGAAATGGAGGGTATGAACTAATGGACCGGATGATGGGGCTAATTAATCTTGATCAGGAATATCATGTTTTCAATGAACTCACCTACTTCCGCAATAATGCATCAATTCCATTTGCCGGAAGATACCGTCTGATCGATTTTGCTTTATCAAATATGACCAATTCTGGAATGGAGGAAGTGGCAGTATTTGTTCGGCATAAATATCGCTCCCTGCTCGATCACCTTGGGTCGGGGGAAAGTTGGGATCTCGACCGGAGACATGGCGGGTTATTTATTTTACCGCCGGACTGGAATGATCCTAGTGATCGCTCACGTGGTGATTTGAGCTTTTTCCATAATAATCGAGATTATTTTAATCGGGGGAAGGCGAATCATGTCCTAGTTAGCGGCAGTCAGTTCATTGCGAATACGGATTATAAAGAAGCGTTCAGCCAGCATCTTGAAACGGACGCGGACGTGACGGTAATTTATACGCCGGTTGATGAGATCCGACCGGAGCATCAAGCTTATTTCCGGATTGAAGAAGGGGAAGACGCTAGGGTAATCGGCATAACGAATGATGAGCAGAATCCTAATGTATTCACGGGTGTCTATATCATTAAGAAGGATTTACTGATGGAGATCGTCAATTATTGCATCGCTTACCATAAGGAGAATCTTTTTGCCGATGGAATCAAAGACCAGCTCCATGAATTGGACGTCCGGGCGTATAAATATGATGGATATCATGCGTTTATAAATACGATTGAAAGCTTTTACCGGGAAAATATGAAACTATTGACGGAAGAGAATTTCATTAATTTATTTGCGAAACCGTTCATCCGGACGAAAGCATCAAGCAACCCGCCTGTGAAATACCAAGCTCAGGCACTCGTTAATCATTCGATTATCGCAAATGGCTGTATCGTGAATGGTCAGGTGGAAAACAGTATCCTTTTCCGAGGGGTGGAAGTAAGTGACCATTCTACAATCAAAAATTCCATCATCATGCAACGCTGTAAAATTGAAGAAGATGTCTACCTCGAAAATGTAATCTTAGATAAAGACGTCCATGTGAAAAAAGGCCAGCGCATCATTGGCACAAGCGACAAACCATACGTCGTAGCAAAAAGACAAATCGTTTAGCGGGACATTGGGGTCAGAGCATTTGTCCCAGTGGTGGGACAAATGCTCTGACCCCAATGTCCCAATGATAGGAGGTAAGTGCAAATGGAGAGGGTTTTATTTGTTGCTTCAGAGGGTGTGCCGTTTGTTAAGACTGGGGGGCTGGCGGACGTAATCGGTTCTTTGCCACAGGCTCTTCAAGCTCATGAGGAACTGGAAGTACGGGTAATGTTGCCTTATTATGATGAGATCGGCGAGGAATGGCAGGAGAAAATGGAATACCTTACGACATATGACGTTCATGTCGGCTGGAGAAAACAGCAGGCGGTGCTTTATACGTTAACTCATGAAAACTGTGTCTATTATTTTATTTCGAACGACTATTATTTTAGTCGAAAAGGTATTTACGGTTATTATGATGACGGAGAGCGATTTGTCTTTTTCAGTCATGCGGTGATTACAGCGCTTCCCCTGCTTGATTTCACACCAGACGTTCTGCACGCCCATGATTGGCAAGCAGGTCTTGCCGTCCTGTTAGCAAAAGTCATGCAGCCGTTGCCGAATTTAAAAACAGTTTTCACCATCCACAATTTGAAATATCAAGGGCTAATGCCAACAGATGTTTACGAAGATTTCTTTCAAATAGACCGCGGACATTTAGCGGGGATGGAATGGGACGGGATGATTAATAGCTTGAAGGCAGCTCTGTTTCATGCGGATAAAATTACAACGGTAAGCCCAACCTATGCGGAAGAAATAAAAGAACCGTACTACGGTGAAGGGCTGCATCAAATGATCCGTGAACGAGAAGCGGATGTCATCGGCATATTGAACGGGATTGATACGACGGAATATCATCCACTGACAGACCTGCATCTGCCAGTCAATTACCGGACAGCTCGTAGTAAAAAACGTGAAAATCGCGAGTTGCTTCAAGAAGAAATTGGCTTCACTTATCACCCGGATCGGCCGCTTTATGTGATGGTGACAAGGCTTGTGGAACAAAAGGGGCTTCACCTCGTTCAGCGGATCATAGATGACTTTTTACAAGAAGATATTCAATTCCTTGTTCTTGGTACCGGGGAGCAGGAGTTTGAGGATTATTTTACGTATCTTGAAGGGGCATATCCAGATAAGGTGAAAACATTGCTTACGTTCAGTGAACAGCTCGCTCGGAGAATTTATGCGAGTGCCGACTTTTTACTGATGCCTTCGAAGTTTGAGCCTTGCGGGTTATCCCAGTTGATTGCACTCCAATACCGCACTGTTCCAATTGTAAGAGAAACGGGCGGCTTGAAAGATACGGTGACCGCCTTTAACAAGGAAACAGGGGAAGGGAATGGCTTCAGTTTTACCAATTATAATGCCCATGAACTGCTTCATGTGCTCAATCACTCCCTCGAAATCTATCGCGATACAGAAAAATGGAAGCAGCTTATTAAAAATGTAAATAAAGGTGCTTATACTTGGAAGGAGTCAGCGAAACAGTATAAAGAGCTTTATAAGGAAATAGTATCACCGACAAATGAGTTTGATGAACAGGGAGCGATTTAATTTGAAGCGGTTAACTGCAGAAGACCTGAAAGCACGCATTACAACGTATATAAACACGAGATATCGTCTTGATGTAAAAGAAGCGACGGAGGAAGAAGTGTTTTACGCCTTAGCAGCTGTCGTCAATGAACAAGTGAAGCCGCTTTGGGATAAAACAAATGAACGTTATAAATCGGAGCAAGCGAGACAAGTTTATTACCTTTCTCTGGAATTTTTAATTGGAAGACTGATCGAAAGTAATTTACTGAACCTCGGTATGCTCAAGGAAGCAACTCAGGCGCTTCAAGAACTTGGGTTCCAAGCAGAAGACGTCTTTGCAGTCGAACAAGACGCTGCGCTTGGGAATGGCGGTCTTGGCCGGCTAGCTGCTTGTTTCCTTGATTCCCTCGCTTCTTTAAATTATCCAGGGCATGGTTACGGAATCAGATATCGTTACGGATTGTTCGAGCAACGCATTATCCATGGAAACCAGGTCGAGCTCCCAGACTATTGGCTGAAAAAACCTTATCCATGGGAAGTGCGGAGAGAGGAAGAAGCATGTGTTGTCCAGTTTCAGGGGATTGTCCGAATGCATCAGAGGCGTAACGGTTCACTCGAAATCAATCATGAACATACAGATAAAGTTTTGGCTGTGCCTTATGATGTTCCGGTTATCGGATATGAGAATGAGACGGTGAACACGCTCCGGCTCTGGAGTGCTGAACCTGTATCCGGGGCACCGGACAATTCCGGGAATCAAGAAGAATTTTATCATCACCTTGATTTCGAGCATTCGATTGAACAGCTCTCCGGCTTTCTTTACCCTGATGATTCCAGTTATGAAGGAAAGGAGCTGCGGCTAAAGCAGCAATACTTTCTAGTTTCAGCGAGCGTGCAGAATATGATCAAGCAGTTTAAGAAAAATCACCGGCTTTCCTTAAAACATATTCCGGAAAAGATAGTCATTCAGATTAACGACACCCACCCAAGCTTAAGTATTCCAGAGCTGATGCGTATTTTAATGGATGAGGAGGATCTTGGCTGGAATGAAGCATGGGATATTACGACACGTGTATTTGCCTACACGAATCATACAACATTAAGTGAAGCATTAGAAACATGGCCAATAGCAATGATGCAGAAGTTACTTCCGAGGATTTATATGATCATCGATGAAATTAATGAACGCTTTTGCCAAGGGATATGGTTTGACTATGAGGAAAAACGGGATAAAATTCCCGAGCTTGCAATTATTGCAGATGAACAGGTACATATGGCACGGCTCGCAATCGTCGCAAGCTTTAGTGTGAACGGGGTCGCCAATATCCATACAGAAATTTTGAAGAAAAAGGAAATGAAAGAATTCCACGAGCTTTATCCGGAGCGCTTCAATAATAAGACAAATGGAATTACCCATAGGCGCTGGCTCATGCAGGTGAATCCGAAACTCACCTCCCTTATCCAAGACATGATTGGCGATCAATGGGTCAAACGGCCGAAACAATTGATCAGCTTACTCCGGTTCCAACATGACAAGGATGTACTTGAACAATTTGCGAAAGTGAAAAATGAAAACAAGCTTGCACTTGCCAACTTTATCCACCAGCAAATGGGGATAACTGTTGACGACCGATCGATCTTTGATGTGCAAATTAAACGGCTGCATGAATATAAACGGCAGCTGCTCAATGTGTTCCATATCATTTATCTTTACAATGAGTTGAAGGGAAATCCGAATCTTGATATGACACCGCGGACGTTCATTTTCGGGGCCAAAGCTGCGCCTAGCTATCATTTAGCGAAGGAAGTCATTAAGCTCATCAATACAGTCGCATCGATTGTCAATTATGATAAAGATACTAAGGGTAAGCTGAAAGTGATCTTCCTAGAGAATTATAATGTAAGCTTGGCGGAGAAAATCATACCGGCTGCAGAAATAAGTGAACAGATTTCAACAGCGAGCAAAGAAGCTTCCGGGACAGGGAACATGAAATTCATGATGAACGGGGCGCTGACGATGGGAACGATGGATGGAGCAAATGTGGAGATCCATGATTTGATCGGTGAAGAGAACATGTTTATCTTCGGGCTAAGAGCAGAGGAAGTACTGGATTATTATCAGCACGGCGGGCGGGTACCATGCCCGTGATATTTATAACAAGGATGATCGAGTAAGGCGCATTCTTGATCAGTTGAATAATGGAGAATTTGGTACCCATGATATTGAATTTAAAGATATCTATTACAATATTCTATATCATAATGATCCCTATTTCGTCTTGAAAGATTTCGAGCCATATATTGAAGCCCATGAATACGCGGAAAGTGTCTACAGGGACAGACTGAAATGGCAACGTATGAGCCTCATCAACATCGCCCATTCCGGCAAATTCTCCAGCGACCGCACCATCCAAGAATATGTAAACGACATCTGGAAAATAAACCCAACCTGAGTGGGACATCGGGGTCAGAGGCACTGTCCCGTTTTAGGATCGGTGGGACATTGGGGTCAGAGGCACTGTCCCGTTTTAGGATCGGTGGGACATTGGGGTCAGAGGCACTGTCCCAGTTTGGGATCGGGACATTGGGGTCAGAGACACTGTCCCGGTTTAGGATCGGGACATCGGGGTCAGAGGCACTGTCCCAGTTTGGGATCGGGACATTGGGGTCAGAGACACTGTCCCGTTTTAGGATCGGGACATTTGGGGTCAGAGGCACTGTCCCAGTTTAGGAGAGTGGAACATAACTGTAAAATATCAGGTTATGTTCTGCTCTCTTTCTTTTTGGTTTCTCTTAGCGGGGTCTCGTGTGTGTGCTACAGTCGTTTATCGCACCTTTAATCACTCAAATTCTTCCACTTGATGAGCTTCGTTTGATAATAGAGATTCTCTAATCGGCCAAACAACTACAATTCCACATGCTTCGATCGGTAATAAGGCCTCTAATTCGACGAACGTCTCTACTTCCGCTTCCCTCAGGCTTTAACTAGTCCTCCCATAACTTCCATATCGCCTTTCTAGGTTCGCAGACAAGATAACCCCCAGACATCCTCGCTTGTCCAGATTTTCCTTTTAGCGGAAAAAGTCGAAAAATTTGTAGATTAGCTATTGTTTTTTGTATTAAAAGATAGTATAGTAGATTCCAGCCGATATATTGCATATAGCTCGAATTCTATTGAATTGTTTGATAATTCTATCAAAAGGGCTAACTAAAGAATTAACTAAAGAACATCTAGGAGGAAGAAAGATGAGAGATAAAATATCAGTATCCGCATATGTCGCAATAGGTTTTATGTTATTTGCATTATTCTTTGGAGCAGGGAACTTAATTTTCCCAGCACAGCTAGGACAGTATGCAGGAGAGAATTTATGGCCAGCCATTATCGGATTTCTGATTACCGGAGTTGGTTTACCGCTCTTAGGGGTCGTGGCAATTGCCTTTTCAGGAAGTGCCAACTTGCAAGAACTATCGAGCAGGGTACACCCAGTTTATGGAGTATTTTTTACAGCACTACTTTATTTAACGATTGGGCCATTCTTTGCAGCGCCGAGAACAGGTACAGTTGCTTATGAAGTGGGAATTATGCCGTTCGTTCCGAATGGTTCCGAACAAACTGGACTTCTTATTTTTACATTAATTTTCTTTGCAATTACTTTAATATTCTCGCTTTACCCAGCGAAAATAGTAGATAACGTTGGTAAAATTCTAGCTCCAGCTCTAGTTCTATTGCTGGCAATACTATTAATTGTAGCAATCTTTAATCCAATGGGCGCAATTGGCGAGGCTCAGGAAGGATATATTGAGGGAGCATTTGTTACAGGATTTTTGGAAGGTTATAATACAATGGATGCCCTTGCGTCACTAGTATTTGCTATTATTGTAATTAATGCGATTAAAGCATTGGGCATTAAAGATAAAGGCCAGATATTATCTGCAGCTACAAAATCTGGATTCATTGCGATCACGCTACTTGGAGCCATTTATATCGGAATTGCAATCTTAGGTGCGGGTTCGGTTGGCTCATTAGGCTTATTTGACAATGGAGGACCGGTATTAAGTGGTGCGGCGTCCCATTACTTTGGAAATGTCGGTTCCTTGTTACTCGCAGTCATGATTATTCTTGCTTGTTTAACGACGGCAATTGGCTTAGTGACTGCAAATGCGGAGTATTTCAATACTTTATTCCCGAAAATCAGTTATAAAGTTTTAGTTGTCTTTTTCTCAACGATTACCTTCATTGTTGCGAACTTTGGCTTAACGAATATCATATCCTTTTCGGTTCCGGTGTTGATGTTCTTATACCCATTAGCGATTGTATTGATCATTTTAACATTCTTATCACCACTATTTAATCACGCCCGTATTGTATACGTGGCAACAATCGGAGTAACTTTCTTAATCAGTATTTTCGATGGTTTAAAAACTTTTACAGATACACTTGAAATTGCTGATTTCGCATTTATGGTACCAGTACTCGATTTCTATGAGTCCTTTTTACCGCTTTATAATCAAGGACTCGGCTGGTTAGCTCCGGCACTAATTGTTATCCTCGTTACAGGAATTATTGCAAAGTTTACAGGCAGCCCTGCAGCGACAGAGACAAATTAATAACTTGATAAAGTGAAACTTCATTCAGGAGGGTTCCTTACCTCACCACTGAATGTTAGTTGAACAGAATCAGGGATTTACGGACTGTATATCCCCCACCTACTCATGCTGGGCTTCCCTTATGTTTAGAGATGGGGGTATTACAGACCGTTAATGCGTGATAAAAATAAACAAACCCCCGTATGAAACACTTATACGGGGGTTCAGTTTTTTTATTAATCTATTAGAATATCCAATGTCCTCAGCCAATTTTTCTCCATTATATCTGCAGCCTCTTCCGGTTTTTTCCTCTTAAGGTAATGGATAATGTTCCGGTGGTCGGCAATTGAAGCTTCGGTAAGAACGATCCCATTATGGAAGAAATGTCTTCTTACATGCGCCTGCAAGGAGCGGACAAGCTGCTTGATATATGTATTGTCAGCTGCATCGACAATTACTTGGTGGAACAATTCATCAATTTTGAGTGCAGAATAATAGTTCTCCGTCTCGATCGCCGCTTGGAAACGTTGATTAATGTCTTCCAGTTCCGTAATTATATTCTCTTCAATCTCTTCACTTACAAGCTTTGTTGCGAGAACCTGTAAAGATGCAAGTGGGGGAAGCAGCTCATGAATGGATTCCCGATGAATTTCAGTAACTTGGGTAGCTTTACCGGGAAACATCTTGACAAACCCTTCCGTTTCGAGAATTTGCAAGGCTTCTCTAATTGGCGTCCGGCTGACACCGAGGGCTTGTGCGAGCTCTGTATCATTTATTTTCTCCCCGGGCAGGAGGGTACCATCAATAATCCATTGTTGTATTTGATTGTAAGCATGGTCTTTCGCAGTTAAACGAACCGATATGGAATGATTATCAGGTATCGGCATCCTTTTACCCCCTCGTATACATTCTAGTACTAGTATATAGGAATGAACGAAGAAAAGAAATATACAATATATCGCTCCGGGAGGGATCCTATCAGTTAGAGCAGAAACCGCAACAAATGAGGAAAATTATTTTTTTATAATAAAGGATAGATATACTTTTGAGAAAAGGACAGGTAAATGTTTGACAAACTTTTTCTTACTCATCATGGAGGAATGGTTCAACTTCTGAAAATCAGGCATGTTTTTTGAGAGTTAGGGAATATAAGGAGAGAATGATTTTTTCATAGAGGTGTTTCCACTGGTTGGTAATTTTATGAATCTCCTCACTTATTTTTTTGTAACTATTTTAAAACAAATTACACCAATGTCCCAAACATTTGTCACTTCAGTCAGGATAAATTAGAATGATAGTAATAAACAAAAAAAGGGACTGGTGGCAGATGGGTCAGGGATATAAACTTGGTGATCTTACATTAGATGAAGGGATGCCGAAAGTTTGTGCGCCTTTAACGGGAACAACTTTAAAAGAATTACTGGATGAATGTGGGTTAGTGCGGAATTCGGAAGCAGATCTTGCTGAGTGGCGGGTCGATTTCTTTGAATATGCGCTAGATACGGAAAAGGTGCTTGAGGCATTAGCTAAACTAAGACAAGAACTCAGGTGTATGCCACTTATCTTTAGCTTTCGGACAGCAGAAGAGGGCGGAGAAAAGAATATCTCTGTCAGGCAATACATTGAACTGAATAAACAAGTAGCCCAGTCGGGAGCTGTCCAGCTAATTGATATTGAATTATTCCGTGGGGAAGATACCGTTAAAGAACTTGTTGCCATTGCGAAGGAGCAACAAGTTCTAACGATTATTTCAAATCACGATTTCTCACAGACACCTGAAACATCGGAAATTATGAGCCGGGTAGAAAAAATGCTTGATCTTGGTGGAGATATACCGAAAGTCGCTGTCATGCCGGTCAAAGAGGAAGACGTCCTCACTGTCCTCCAGGCGAACCTGCAATTGAAAAAATCGTATCCAAACCGAAAGATGATTATGATTGCAATGGGGAGTCTAGGCATCGTGACCCGAATGAGCGGAGAGATTTTCGGATCTGTGCTTACTTTTGCGGCGATAAAACACGCTTCCGCACCTGGTCAGGTGACTGCAAATGAGATGAAAAAGGTTCTACAAATCGTTCATAATGCCCACTAGTTAACGGTTTACAAATAGAAAAATCAACTGTAAAATGACGTACATCATCAAAGAATTGCAGCCAGATAAGTTGGAGGTTTGACAATGTTCACTTTGGAAAATTGGGAATTTCTCATATCTTATACACACTTGAAAGCTCTCGGAATCGCAGTAGGAGTCTTTCTCTTATTCTTGCTGTTCCGCAAATTATTTACGAAATATGTTTTCCGCATCATCATGCGCTTGATCAATAAAACGAAAGTTAATTTTCTATCGAATGTTTTCCAATCCTTTCAAAAGCCGGTCGAATGGTTATTTACACTTGTAGGGCTTTACGTAGCTTTACGCATATATCCTTATTTTAACCATGGTCAGGATTGGTTTATTAGTCTCATGAAAGTAGCGCTTATCGTGCTAATGACTTGGGGATTGTTGAATTTGTCGTCTTCCTCGTCGAATATATTTTATAAAATTAATCAGCGAACAAATGTAAGGATAGATGATATTCTTATCCCATTGTTGTCGCGAACTTTACAAGTCATCATTATTGGGGTAAGTGGAACGATTATTCTAAAAGAGTTCGGGTACAGTATCGAGGGGTTCATTGCCGGACTTGGCCTCGGGGGACTTGCGATTTCACTTGCGGCGAAGGATGCCCTTGCGAATATTCTTGGCGGGATTGTCATCATCTCGGAAAAACCATTCACACTTGGCGACTGGATTTTAACGCCATCGGTTGAGGGAACAGTAGAAGATATTAGCTTTAGAAGCACGAAGATCCGTACGTTTGAGGACGCTCTTGTTATCGTCCCAAATAATACACTTGCGAACGAGAACATTACGAACTGGAGTAAAATGGGTAAACGTCGGATTAACTTTTCCATTCGCCTTGTTTACGATACACCGAAGGAAAAAATCAAAAGCGTCTTGGAAAAAATTAATACACTGCTCAGGGAGCATGATGAAGTCCATCCGGAAACGATTATGGTCTATTTTGAACAGTATCAGGAAGACGGTATAGAAATTTTTCTTTACTTCTTTACGAAGACGACAGTTTGGGCGGAGCACTTAGCGGTTCGTGAAGATATTAACTTTAAAATACTAGACATTCTTGAAGAAGAAGGTATTGAAATTGCTGTGCCGACCAGACGGCTGATGGTTGAGTCGGAGGAAGAAAAGTCTCAAGGAAGGGACCGGGCAACCGAATAATCTCCAACCAAAGACGGAGAAACCCTACAACGATTGTAGGGTTTTTTCCAGTTTAAAAATCACCCTCCGAGCCGATTTCAACGAATGATTTCTCCTTTATGATGGAGTTAACAAGAAAACGAAAGGGGAAATCACACATGCAGTTAATTGATCGTTCTTTATACCGTTGCATCGTAGAAGACCGGATTAACGATAACAGGAAAAGTGCTAAAGAATTAAATTGGAGAATCTTGAAAAAGAGCAGAAAGTTTTTTCGTTAGTTTCCTAAGCGCTCCAGATTAAATAGTGACACAAACTAATAATTAAGATTGTTTCTTTTTATCCAAAAACCGGGTATAATAAATATAGAGAGTAATAAAATAATCAAACCGTCTGGTGCTCGAACACCAAACGGTTTAGTGCAATAGCCCTTCAAGGGGCGACTCACTAATTAAGGTTAAAAAATAACCTCCTAAAATTAGCATATCAGGCTGCTAGGGTGGTTATTTTTTATTTGAAAATGACAGAATTGCTATGATTAAAAGGTCAATAGTTTGATATCCTTTGAAAGGAGTCTGACAAATGTGGAGTCTGGTTGCTTTAACACTATTATTTATTAGCGCAGCAATTCTTCTTTCATTCATTCCAAAGGGATTAGGGAAAAAAATACTTATTCCGATAGCGTTCGTATTCGTTAGCATTATTTTATTTTTCACCAGTTTCCTTATTGGGAGATGGGAAGGGATGGGACTAGGAGCAGTAAGTGTTTCGTTATTTGTCGCATCGATTATTGCTCTTCCGGCTATTGTGTTATTAAACAAAAGGAAAGCGAGTAGCTGATCATACGCTTTTAACGTAAGATTAATTAACAGAAATATTTGTAAAGGTTAAAATATAAGATAAGTCCTCTTTCCCCCGGATTTATCACGTATTAACGGACTGTAATATCTCCACTTCTAAACATGAGCGATGCTCAACATGTGAAGGTGGGGATATACAGTCCGTAAATTCCTTTTATGATGGGGGTATTAGCAGATTTATTTGGGATTAGAATGGTATTTGTATTTTCTGGAATATTGCTATTGATTGTAAGCATGATGGTTTATCGGAGTAGGAAATTACTTGTTAGAAATGGGATGGAGCGATAAAATAAATGGCAAGGTCATTCGTTCATGACCTTGCCTATTCATTTGGGCCAAAGATTAATCGAATAAAAGGAGGCAGTCCTGTTGGAAACCTTACTAGAACAGTTACATCAACTCTCCATCTTATTGCTATTATTGAGTTCATTTTTTTACTATAGACACTTAAAGAAAATCAAAAGGGAAAGGAAGCTGACCCCTTTTGAATTCACGATGTATATTACAACTCAGCTTGCATATCTTCTTTGGGGATTTACAATGCTTATCTACCTCATGAAATAAGTGGGACGGAACAGAGACGTCACACGGTTTTTGGCACGCGGAAATAGTTTAGCAGATTAGTCCCAGTTTAAACAACATTAGCCTATGATTTTTAATAAAGTGAAACTTCATTCAGTGGGGGTATTACAGACCGTTAATGCGTGATAAATCTGTAAGACTCGAATCATTCATTATTAAAAAATTTAATTGCCAGCAAGGAGGCATGCAATGAATGCAACATGTGTTAAATTCTATGAATTTGGCAGTCCCAAGGATGTGTTAAGTGTTGAGGATAAGATAGTTAAGCCACCAAAAGAGAATGAAGTTCTTGTTCGAATGTTAGCACGTCCTATTAATCCTTCCGATCTTATTCCAATTAGAGGGGCTTACTCCCATCGTATATCCTTACCAACTATTCCCGGTTATGAAGGTGTAGGTGTGGTGGAAGAAGTAGGTTTAAACGTGTCCAACCAACTTATCGGAAGACGTGTCTTAGCCTTGCGCGGGGAGGGGACGTGGCAAGCGTATGTGAAGACCTCAACGGATTTTGCAGTTCCGATACCAGAGTTCATTGATGATTTTACAGCAGCGCAGATGTACATCAATCCGATTACAGCATGGGTGATTTGTACAGAGGTGTTGAAATTACAGCCCAATGATACTTTATTGGTTAATGCGTGCGGGTCTTCCATTGGTCGGATATTTGCTCAATTAGCGAAGGTGCTAGGATTTAAATTAGTTGCAGTTACACGAAATGATAAATTTACGGAAGATTTACTTGATTTAGGTGCCTCTTATGTTATAAACACTTCAAGCGCTTCTCTAACTGAAACCGTTATGGAGTTAACAAATGGAAGGGGTGCGGTTGCCGCTATCGATTCGGTTGGAGGCCCTTCTGGTAACGAGTTGGCCTTTTGTGTACGTCCGAATGGTAAATTCTTAACAATCGGCCTTTTATCAGGGATGCAAGTGAACTGGATGGAAATTGTAAATAAAGCAAAAGTGAAAGTTAATCTATTTCACTTGCGGAATTGGAATAAAATGAATGGCGGGGAGCCTTTGATCATGTGATCAGATTATTAGGTGAGCAGAAATTGCAGCTGATGGTTGCAGATTCTACATATGATTTATTAGATATTAAATCGGCTATACATGCTGTTGAGGCTAAAAAGGTTCAAGGGAAGGTGTTTTTAACAAGCAATTGAGTCAAGACCAGGTTTACGCCTGTTTATTTTCAGAAAATCTCAGATGTCAATTTGAATAAGATGAAGCAAAAGAGAAAAAGACGCATGTTCCGCAATTGCGGGAAAAACGTGTAACATGCGTCTTTCTACTTCAATCACACTCTCATTCTTCCTCTCTAATCAGGCAATACCACATTGAGACCCTGCTAGAAATCTATAATTAATTTCTACCCGTTGCTTTCGTTCTTTTTTAATTCAGTAACTGTCTCGTACTTGCGAATAGGCTCCATAAATTTGTTGGTACTTGGTGTTTTCTTTTCTTCGGTATTTACTTTAGATTGCAATTCCTTATATCTCTGAGTTACTTCCTTTTGTTCCGATTCATAGGTCAACGACATCTTGGAAAAGCGTTCATCTGTAACTTTTCCTAATGCATTTTGCTCAAAGAGTTTCATAATGATATGATCAATTTCTTCGATACGCTTTTCCAACGTTACCAGCTTTTGCTTGAATTGATGGATTTTTTTATTTCCACTTGTTTCACTTAACATACGCATTTCTTCCAGCCCTACTCATAGCTTGCGACGCTTTGAACGCTCGAACCATGACGGTAGGGGAGTATCATTATCATACTGATGGGTTATCGCCAGCAATCCACCACGATTGTATTAGACTCATAGATTATCGCTCACTTCTAACGAAGGTCATGGCGTATGAATCAAGTGGCTCACCACCAGTAGAACGTATCTGATTTTTTTCGTTTTATACTGCACGGTGTTATCTTCCGTGTTTTCTTTGTCAAAGAACAAACATATGATTATTGAAAGGAAAAACCTAGCCATTATTTAGTTAAATTTTGAAAGCCAAAACAGCTTGCATAAGCTTTGAACGTAAGCGATCACGTGTATCTTCGTCGATGCCCCAATAAGTATTTCCTTGCTCATCACGAAGCTTACGCATGGATAAACTTGTCATATAGCTTTTATAATGTAGAACAACTACTTTCATTGCTTCTAGCTCACCCTTATTTGCAGCTGATACGGCAACAAGCCACACTCGTTGTTTTCAACATTAGAATTAATCATCCCATTCATCTGCATGTTCCTCCAAAAACTGTTTTAACCGTTCAAAAGAGCTTGTCCGTCTATACTGAACGGTACTGCGTGGAATATTGAGTAGTTGACCAATTTCCACATCAGACAGTTGCAAAAAATAGTATAGTAGAACAGTGATACGCTTTTCTTTTGGCAAAGTACGCATTGCTTCAGCAAGTAATTTCGGAGTGATTTTCTTTCCAGCCACTTGAAAACTTTGTCCTTCTTCTCCTTCATATTGCTTATCTAAGGTATAAAGTTGATTTTCTTCTTGTGGTGTGAGATCAGAAAATGTCAGCTCCTTTGCCTGTTGCTGTCGTCTTTCGTTGTAAATGTTGATTGCTTCATACCTCAATACTTGTTTACCAAAAGCGTTAAATGCACAGCGTATTTGCCATTCGGTACGATTTGGTTCTATCATGCATTTCCTCTCCCTTCGCAACTGCAAAGGTGGGCGATGATTTCCCCTTTCATAACCTTCAACAAGATTTTTTATGAAATGCCAAAAATAAGAGCTTTTTTAAAAAAAATCGCCCCAAGCCAGAAAAAACCCAACCGAACATAAGTCAGCTGAGCAATAATATTTTTTTCATATTTTTAAATATACTTGTAAATAAATCACAACTAAAGCTAGAACTTCTGGTGTTAAGAGACTTGCTTTTATCTTTTGCTAGTAAGCTATGAAAATAACTACCTTAAAGTTTTATAGGTGGTTATTTTTGTATATAGCCTTTAAAAGTTAGACACTTTTTTAACTATGGTATATAGACCCATTAATACTTATGTTTGAACCATCAAATTTAACTCCAACTCACGTGTGGTATGTTTTGTGATGCTTGCTTTAAGATTGTCTGGACAATAATTTGTGAAGTGTCACCAAAATACTTATGTTTATGGTTATGTGCGGTAATCCATGAATGCAATTCCATATATAAAGTTGCCTCTGCTTAGATAATTGACTGCATAGGAGTGTCGCGACGAAAACATTGCTTTTACTTTCTTACCAATATCTCTATCAATGATGAAGGAGGTGAATCTTGTCCAATCAACTTCAACAATTTCACCTGGTTTTCTACGAATACGTAAAGTGGCTTTGTAGTTATTTGCAGCTTTATTGTAATGACACAAAAAGCTGCGATACGAGTAAGGGTTCTGTAATTCGCCGCGACACACAGCTTCATATTCATTATGAAGGAGGGAAGGTTTCAAATTAGGCTTCGATAACTCTTCATGAATATAATAAAAGTTTCAAGGTTATCACCCCGAACCCTTGAAATTCCACTCTAGAAAAGGAAACTCTTCAATCCATTGATCCGTCCATTTCTTCGTCTTTAAAGGTCAAACTAATCCTTTCTATTCTCCCAAACGAATAACCTCTGTTACTTTTTGATGAGAGTTAGAAGTACTTGCAGTAATGAATCTAAGACTGATTCCCTCATTATGTAATTCAAATATCTTTTGATAATGGATCATTAAAAAATAAAAAATACTTCCAATATAAAAAAATGTCACACCCACGGGTGTGCTCATTAGGTATACAAAGATATTAAGTGGTAAGTACATGGCATTTACGGGTATATTTTTTGTCATTCGATGGTAAAAACTATAACTTAGTTGGTACATTTTAGGGACGTGTAATCAAGCAATTCATTATTAAGTTTTGATGGTTTTTATTATGCACTTTTCTCAACTTCTTTTAATAATTCATTAAAATCTTCTTCGTTAAACCCATTTAGCCGTTTTATTATAGTTCCGTTTTCGTCTACCACATAAAAGACTGGAAATACTTTCATTTTTAAGTCAGACTGTATTTTTTTATCAGCAATTATGATGGGAAAATTAAAATTATGATTTTTCTTTACTTGCTCATATTCCTTCTTATCTCCTTTTCCAACCATAACAAAAGGAGTTTTTTCCTCTTTAAGTTTCTTTAATGTAGGATAGGCACTTTTGCATACCTCACAATCGCTTTTTGAGACCATAATAATAAATCTATTATCACGGAGTTCCTTTGTATTATATTCCTTGCCTTCAACTTCTTCTCCGGAAATGTAAGGCAGCTTGTCACCTTTATCAAATCCACCCATATCCACAAATATTTCGGCAACGCCTTTCGGATTATTTATTACATATATGAGAATAATTGGAATCAAGGCTATAAATATAAGAAATGTCCACTTGAATAAGCGTTTCATATTATATCCCAGCTTTCATTATTTTTTGTTCTTCCTTTTCTTTAATTACCTTTGTTGCATATAAATCTGCATAGTACATTTCTAAATTCATTAATTCCTCATGAGTTCCTTGCTCAACTATCTGGCCATCGTGTATAACAATAATGCTATCTGCATTTTTTATAGTACTCATTCTATGTGCAATAACAATGCGGGTACAATCTAGATTTGATAAGCATTGATCAACTTTTTGTTCTGTTAGGGTGTCAAGTGCACTTGTTGCTTCATCAAGTAACAATACTGAAGGGTTTTGACAGATTGCTCTTGCTAATGCAATTCGTTGCCTTTGTCCCCCAGATATATTTGACCCCATTTCAGAAATTATAGTTTCATATTTCATAGGCATACTTATAATTGTATCGTGTATTCCTGCAATTTTAGAGGCATTAATAACCTGATCATAACTTGTATTAGGGTTATACATTGCTATATTATCAAAAACTGAACGATTAAATAAAAATGTATCTTGCGTAACTACACCCAGTTGTTTTCTTAAATCAGATTTGTTAATTGCAGATAAATCATGCCCATCATATAAAATTTCACCTTCATTAGGATCATAAAGTCCAATTAGCAAATGAGCTAGTGTACTTTTACCTGAACCTGAAACACCGACTAAAGCCACTTTCTGCCCCTTAGAAATCTTCAAAGAAACATTGTTAACTACTTTTTTTCCGGATAAATGGTATTTAAAACTAACATTTCTTAGCTCTATTTCCCCTTCTAGCTTTTTGAGCTTTATTGTATTTTTTTCACCTTGCTCAGTAGGCGACTCTATAATATCTAAAACCCTATTTAAATAAACTCCGACAATTATTATTTGATTAAAAGTTGTCACAAGCGAGGTTAATGGTCCAAAAAAAGAGCTAGCTATTGTAAAAAAAGCAAACATTGCCCCCAATGTCATTTGATTCGAAATGACTTGATGTGTACCAATCCATAATAGAATTAATGGGGCTGCAAATTTTAAAATATTAGTAATTGATTCAGTATTCGCAGATAACATGCCTCTCCGACGTGCTGCTGTAATTTGCTTTTTAAAAAGATTGGACCAATCGTTATATGTTACGTCCTCTGCACCTGTTGATTTTACAACTGAAATCCCATGTATCGCTTCTGTTAAGTAACTAGAAGCCGCAGTTTGCCTAAGTAATTCCTCTTGTGAATATCGTTTCATTAGTAAGTTAGATAAACTAACGATTATCACCTGAACAAAGCCAATTAATAAGACCCAGCTTGTCATGATCAACGATTGTTGTAACATGTAAATAACAAAGACAATAATAAAACCGCCATCCAATATGGCATTGACCAGACGGGAAGAAAGAACTTCCCTTATAATCATGTTACTATTAGCCCTTAAAATTAAGTCGCCACTAGTACGTAGTTGGAAAAACTTGTATGGTAAACGAAGTAAGTGATGAAAAAAAACACTCATTAATTGCCAATCCAATGCATTTTGAAGTTTGACCAAGTATCTAGATCTTAAAAAGGTAAAAATAGTTTGAAATGCGAGTAGAAAGAGCATACCTACTGCAACTATTTTCATCGGCTCCATATTTTCAGGCATTAAAATTTGATCCGTAATATATTGAGTTAACATTGGTGTTAATAAAGCCAATATTTGTAGCCACAATGCCCATACTAGAATTGTAGAGACTAGCCATTTTTCTTTTAGCATCATCTTTAGAAGCTTTGCCCAAACAGATTTAGCCTTAATCTTAGTTAACTTTTTCGTTGGCTTTAGTAATAATGCCATACCGGAATAGCCGTTTTCTAATTCATTTTTATCAATGACCCTTCTACCAATCGCTGGATCAAGAATGCAAACTTTGTTCTTCTTAACCCTTTCTAATACCACAAAGTGGTTGTTCGCCCAATATAAAATAGCTGGCTGTGATATTTCTTTGAGCCTATCTATTGAAACCTTCTGACCCTCACTTTCCATACCTAATGAACGAGCTATATTTCTTAAAGTAAGAAGGTTGGTACCATCACGTCCACCTCCCCCTATTTCACGTAGCTTAGAAAGTGAGATGTTATGTTTATAATAAGATAAGATCATTGCCAGACAACAAATACCGCATTCCGATTGCTCCATTTGTTCAATAAAGGGAACTCGAAAACGACTGACATGTTCCCTATCTCTATTTCTTCTATTTGTTGTTATCATAATTAATTATCCTATCTAAAATTATTTTACAGGAGGGGCAAGTAAGACAACAGGTGGCACTTTATCAGGATTAGCTAGGCGAAGAAGCCCGTATCCAATTCCTGATAGACCAAGCATTAAACTTGGAGTTTCTTCTTCTTGCGGAATTCCACAAAACCAACCATCCTGTTTCGCATCTAATAATGATTTTGTTCCAAATTCATAGGCCTTTCCTTTTAAATATTCGTCATTTAACCTCATACCAGACGAAAGTAAAACTTCTAAATTACCAAAATCACCGTGACATAAACAATGGCTTCCACCAAATCCCGTTTTTAAAGTAGTATCAATTCCTACTTTGATTTCAATATCAATTTTAGGATCACTATAATATTTTTGTATCATTAGACGACCAAGTGTAATACCCGCCGCGCCATGACACCATTGAACTGGTATGCCTAAACCCAATTCCTCTCTCTTCTCCAGAAAACGAGTATCGGTCCAGTTTCCTTCTTCCTCATTAAATAAGGTTCTTTCAAATTCGATAGTCTGTAAGGCTTTTTCAAGGTATCTGTCATCCTTTGTGACATGAGTTAGTTCAATTAAAGCCCATGCTATTCCAGCTGATCCGTGTGAAAGTCCAGCTATTGGTTCATGACCAGCGCCGATATTAAAGGACCAACCACATCCAATTTCAAGCGGTTGGGCATTTTTTAGTAAGTGTCGGCCACATTTTTCTGCTATATCCAACGCCTTTTTCTCACCCGTTAATGAATATAAACGTAAACAAACTAGTATAGTACCCGCACTCCCACTTAATAGGTCATATAATACATCTTTTTCAATCAAAGGCTCAACTTTATCTAATAGATAAATAGCCTCATCTAGAAGTTCATCTTCTTCCCATATGTTAGAAAGGTGCATTAATCCATATATAGCTGAAGAATAGCCATGGAAGGCAGATAATGATTTTATAGTATCATCGGCATTTAAAAATTCCCTTGCTGAATTTAGGGAAGCACGCGCTATTTTTTCAAATTTTTCTATACCAGTCTCCTTGGATAAATAAGCATAAAATATTGTAACTCCCATTAGACCATCATATAAACTTGAATCTAGGGGAGTAAATAGCCACTGGTCATGTTCATCCGCACCTAACCCTATCCATGTTACTGTTTTGCCATCAGCACCCCAAATGGCTTTTTTCTCCAAACGTTCTCCTATGTCAATAGCTGCAGTTATAAATTCATCGCGAGTTGCTAACGTATTTACTTGCTTTTGCATTGGGTCACGATATGCAAGTTTAGCATCCCATTTTTTAATCATAGTGGCCATTGATGTCTTAATCATTTGTATCTGTTCTTGACAATCTTTCTGATTTAACCGTTCTAACAGTATAAAAGTCGCAGATAAGCTATCCTGCTCGTAGAAATTTTTTATTTTTTTCCCTCTGTTATCCCAAATATGGCAAGAGGATACAGTTGTTATAAATGAAGGAATGTCCCCTTGAAGTAGATCTCCATTCTCGGAAGGAACAACTTTAGAGATTTTAGGTACTTGTTTTACAAACCTCCACATAAAATCAAATAATTGCACACGTAACAATCCATGTTTTAAATTTTTCGGATGCATTCCGGCTTCTAGCATTGTGCCGTATGTTTGTGTATCTCGTATAATAGCTCGAACAGAATCATTTTTAAACTTTGCAATAGGACCACTTTCAGATTTTAATTCCTGCTTATTAGATAGAAATAGTTGATACGTATTATAAAATCCTTCTGTTATTTCTTGAATATATTCTTCTGAGTTTATTGTTTTACCGTTAATACTCGGTCGATTATTACCTTCTTCTAAATAAAATTGTTTCTTTTCCATTCTCATCTCATCGGTTCTTACATTTACAAAGCCATACGTAGATTTAGGAATTGCTTGCCCCTTATATCCACCTAATCCGCTCACTTCAATCCCCTTTAACACACCATTTTTAAATAATGAAACTGGAAGTAAACCAGTTCTTAAAACAGAGTTCATTAGTTTATTAGATGCTAACTGAGATGCATTCTTTTTTGTAAAGGCTGGAATACGATTTTGAAATAATGATTCAAGGTCAATAAAAAAAGGGTGTTCACCTGAGGCAATTATATTCTCCGAGTGAAAATCAGTAGCATTTAATAAATACGATATTGCTAGAAATCCACCTTGCCGCTGATAAAATCTACTAACCTGTTCCAATTCCATACATTCTTTAGTTTCAATGAATTCCTGCCATCCATACGTGGTACGATCAATAACCTTCATTATTTTAAACTTTGGTTTAGCTCCCTTATCATTCATCCAGGATAAAAACTCTTGAAAATGTTGATCAATTGCTAAAGAGCGCGGTTTATATATTAACTTTTTTCCGGAAAGAAATGAAAGGATTAAAACACTTCGACCATTATTATGCATATCCCCAACATTGCCCTCAATTGAAATTAATTCGTTATAATCACTACCGAATTTTTCTTGGATATCAATATAGTCAACTAAATAGTTTTCTATTGCTTCCAACCTAGAATTAATAATATTTTTCATGGAAGTAATCATTAAACGACCTAATACTGGGTATTTTTCAAGCAAGGACACAATGTCCTCTGATTTTGTAATGTGGGAGGAAATAAAATTATCAAATCTTTCTTCTTTGGTAGAACCAACTAATTTTCGTTGTACTCTTTTGGTATTTAATTCTAAAATTAAAGTTTGACATGATAAGGATAATAAACTTTGATAAATGGGTTTTAATATACTCGATAATACCCTCTTAGAGATAGGGTACTGATTAAAGTTATCTTTTAAAATATAGAGTCGATTTAATATGTCTTTTTTACTCCATATAAGAAAGGGTAAAGTTATGTTAAAAAAAGGTGCTTTCTCCCTCTCTTCGGGATTAATATCATCATCTGTTAAAACAATATCCTCTTTATTATTAAAAACTGAATTTAAAATTTTAAACCACGCTGGCTCTTCTTCCCCCATAAATCTAGGACTAGGGTTGGATAGAATAGATACGAAATCAGAATAACTAAGACCATCTTCGTTTAGACGATACTTAAGTATTTCTAAAGGTTGAAGACCAGTTCTTTCGACCCATGCCGCAGCTTTTTCTTGCCCTTCCTTGCTAGTTTGCGTTAAGTCAATTTGTTGCTCATTTAAAAACGTTGCTTTCTCCCATATATTCTTTTTAATAATATTATTCTCAGTTACCAACAATATGAGCTCCTTTACTTAATATTTAGAAACCAATCGGCAAGAAAAATTCTCCCACCGATTGGTTTCTATTAACAACAGTTAAACCAGCGAGTACCTGGACAATCTAGAGTAAAAGTACAAACCCAGCCACATCCGACACCACCTGACAATTCTGCTAATTCTTCGTCTGATACATTACTGATTACATTTTCCAAATTTTCCATTATAATTTCCCTCCTCTCCCCGATTTTTATGGGTATTTTTACATCCCATATACATAAAATACATTGAATACTTAAAAAGTTCTCTAGGTAATCCTTTAGATTGTGTCTAAAATTTTCTTAATGTATAATTAATATATTAAGAATCCCCACTTAACCTTGTGATTCTTGAGTAAAAATTAAATTTTCACAAACGAAATACCAATTAATAATTCAGATATTCTGTTTGCAAATGTATATATTCCAAAAGATTGTAATGTATTTATTCCTATTTGTTTTGTTGAGAAAACAAATAGGAGCTGGATTCATTAATAAAATTTACATTATCCATATTAATGGTGTAACCTTTACCCTTGTCTGTGAGTAGAATATTAGGACTTTTGGGATCGCTTTCAATCTTTTTCCTTAAATTTGCTATATGGACGTACAAACTTGAGATACTATAGAGATCAACCCAATTCATTAACTTGTCAGCACTCAGTGTACTTCCCAAATTATATACCAGTATATATAGCAACTTATATTCCGTGATTGATAAGTCTATATTTTCATTACCCTTAACAATACATTGTTTTGCAAGATTGAAAATTACATCAGGAGACAATCGAATGGTATCTCCAATCAAATTTCTTTGGCCATCTTCAATCTTATTCAAATGTAAGCTTTTAAAAAATTGAACCAAAGGTTCTCCTAAAATCAAGGTAGTTTTTTGTCTTAAAAGTATCCTGTCTGGATTTTCCTTATCAGTACTTAATATTAAAACGGGAACAGACGTTAATCTCAAAAGTTCCATCCAATACATTAATTCTCTTAACGTAGGATTAGGTAAGTCTAATAAGATGGCTAAAGGTTCATTTGTTTTAATACTCTTTTTTAACTTTTCGTAATTTGAATAAATTTTAATATTGATGCCATTGTGGTTAAGAATACTTTCAAATAGTAACGAACAGTAGCTATTATTTGTCAATATGAATACTGTCATTTCAATCTCCCCCAAAATAAATATTTTGTTTATATAGGGCTTAGTACTTATAAATGAATTTAAATATGGCCAATAAATCTTAACTTTTGGAAAAAAGGAACATATTAGTAACCATTGATAAAAATTGCCTAGTAATAAATATACTATTAATCACTACATACAGAATCAATGATCACCAATACCGTTTTACTGAATATCTCTTTTTTTGAAATCAGAAATACTAACTACAGTAAAAATAATGAATAGAATACTTGAGATCACCATAATTGATAAAGAAGAAAATGTATCAAACCCCTCACCTTTTGGTAACATACTAAGGGCTGGATACGACCAAATATATAATTTTGCATACTGTGAATTAGTTACTATTACTCCTATAATAGCCGTAATTGCACTTATTCCCATAGGTATGCCTATTCCAGAGAAACGTATACTTAACCATAATTGAATTGATATGATTGGCCATGATGCGACCCAACCAACTAAAGTATTTCCAAATATTAAAGTGTAAGGCACAGAACCTTGAACACCTATTATTTCCCCGCTAAGATATATACCAAAAGAAAGGAATAATATTGATATCCCAGTTAGGAGCATTAAATTAGTTAGCTTAGCCAGATATATTGTACTGCGGTGGAAAGGGAGCGCTAATAAATACTTCCAGGAATTTTCTGCATGCTCTGTACGACTTATCAAGATACTAAGAACCCCTATTGACATTGGATAAAGCAAAATGCCAAACCAAATTACTATTTGTACATATAGCTTCAACCAAGCTGCATCGTCTCCCTTTGTAAGCATATCTTGGAATCTAATAAAATTCGAAGATCCATTTAAAATCATAGCTAAGGGAGCTATAATTATGATTAACCAAATAAATGAACGCTTTAATTTAAAAATCTCAACATTTACCATACGAAAATAGGCTTGCATTTTTTTATTTTCTCCTTTCCATTATATATCTCTTCTTGAAAATTCACGGATACCTATGAGAGTGCATAACAATCCAACAATAATAGACAACCCACTATAGAAATAAGGTTCATAAGGGGTACCTATCGGTGCTGTCATAAAAGGGTAAGCCCACGGAAACCAAAAAGTAATGCTTGATTGAGCTACAAAAAGGGATACAACTATACACAGAATCCCAACCCCTATTGGTATAGATAAATTGTGGAATCGCGTACTCAGCCACATTTGTATCGATGTTAACGCTATTACTCCCAATAATGGGAAAATAAATAGCCACCAAATCTCCTGCAATGGAACCAATTCGTTAAATCCTAGCACTAAACCACTAATTATCATTCCACAAATTAAAATAACGGAAGCAATAGTTAATAAGAAAAGTGTCATTAATAACTTTCCAGTATAAATTTGCCAACGCTTTATTGGTAATGCAATTATATATTTCCAAACATTAGTTGAATGCTCTTGACCGCAAATAATTGCTGCAATAATCGCTGCAAGAATTGGTAATACTAATGCCCCCCAAAAAGATCCTACTTCTTGAATAAAGACCCACCAAGGTGAAGAACCTGATGGTATTAAGATGTCGTATCTTAATTTAAAATTCAAAAATTGTAACATTACAACGAATAACGGCGCACCCCAAACTATATACATGATTCCACTTCTTTTTAATTTTTGCCATTCTATTTGCATTATTCTCAGATAACTCATTATAATGTCTCCTTTGAACCAGTTAACTCCAAGAAAATATCTTCTAATGAACGAGGCTGTAGGCACAGTTGAGATACATCATAACCTGAATTTACAATTATTTTATTAATAAATGCTGCGTTTTCCTCATGACCTATAATTTCAATATTATTTTCCACAATACTCCCAAATATATTTTCTTTATTCAATATATCAAGGACTTTTTTCGGTTCATTTGTTTGTAATTTTAATAAAGGTTGACTTCTTGCTTGTAGTTCTTCAATTGTCCCCTGAAATAACAATTTACCATTACCAATAATCCCTACATGAGTCGCAATTAGTTCAATTTCGCTAAGATTGTGACTGGATATTAATACTGTTATCCCATATTCACTTGGTAATTTATTTATTAATTCACGAATCTCATGAATACCAGAAGGATCTAAACCATTAGTAGGCTCATCTAATATAAGTAGATCAGGGTTATTAAGGAGAGCAAGAGCGATTCCTAGGCGTTGTTTCATACCTAATGAATAATTTTTCACGAGTCGATCTGCCACATCTTTTAATCGCACAATTTTTAGAACACGGTCAATCTCTGTTTTTTTTATGCCCAATAACTTACGCGTTACCTCTAAATTCTCAAAACCCGTTAGATTACGATAATATGAAGGTGACTCTACAAGTGATCCAACTCTTTTAAGTATTTCTATTTTTTCCTCTTTGATATTCTTTCCAAAAACATGAACGTCTCCTTGTGTTGGTCTCATTAATCCCAACAGCATTCTGATTGTAGTTGTCTTACCTGCCCCATTAGGTCCCAGAAAGCCATATACTGAACCTTCCTCTACATGAAGATTTAAATTTTGGACTGGTTTAATTCCTTTAAATTGTTTTGTTAAGTTGTTCGTTTTGAGGATGACATTCCCCATTTACTACACTTCCTCTCGATACCTATTTAAAGACCATGTTAGCAGATCAAGCTTAAATCATATTTCAGTTTTCCTTAACTTAACCTTAAATTTATTAGCCAATTTCCATAGCCAAAATTACGAATGTGAAAATAAAAAAGCTAACATGGAATACCGTCTTTCATGTATCCCTGTTAGCTCAATGTGATTTAACTTTTCCTGTCTTAAGCAGAACTAGCTGAAACACTGCTATTTTTTGATTTTTTATATACCATCTATGTATCATAAGTTGGTTTTATTGGTAAAGATAATGGATATACAAGTTCCCTTATTAAGAGAGCTTTCTACAGATATTGTACCTTCATGAGAAGTAATAATCTGTTTAGCAATCGCCATTCCAAGCCCCGTCCCTGCATTATCACGATTCGTATTAGTGCCACGATAATAACGTTCAAATAGATTATCTAAATCCTCCGCGGGGATGCCTTTACCATTATCTTTAATAGTGATTTTGGTATCATGAAATGTCTGATTGACAGAAACCCATATTTCCGTTGTATTAGAATTATGTGTTAGAGCATTAAAAATGAGATTATTAAATGCTCTTGTTAACCACTTTGCATCTCCATAAAAGGGTATATTTTCGGTGTTAACATCAAAATGTATCTCCCGTTCTCTATACTGAGGGGTATTTAAAATTGCAATAATAATTGTTCTCAGAAGTTCTACAAGATTAATGTTTTTTTTATTCAATGGGAGCATATTATTTTTAAGCTGATATGTAAGTTTAAGATCTTCTATAAGAGATTCAATATACAATGATTTATTCATTATTATATTTGCATATTCTGCAACTTCCTTAGTGTTTGATATGTTTTTTTCATCTGAAAGCACTTCTCCATATCCTTTAATGGAGGATAATGGTGTTTTTAAATCATGTGACAAATTGGCGATCCATTCTTCTTGCATATTTTCCAAGCGTCTACGTTCCCTTTGATTATAATGCAACGTACTAGCCAATGTATTAAGGCCATAATACACATTTTTGTAAAGCCCTTTAGCTTTATAATTTATATGATAATGACCTTTTGCTAGTTTTGTGATGCCATTAATAATATCCAATACTGGACGACTTAACTTTTTTCCGAATAAATATCCTATAATAATAACTGTCAATAAAATAATCACTAGCGGGGTAATAAGATCTCTGTATCCTAAGCTTTTCGGACTAAAAAGGACAGTATATTTCGATACTCTATTTTCTGGAAAACCAATTACATAACTCCATTCCTTATTATCCACATTTTTACGGCTAACAAAGATTGTATTCCCATTATTAGAATACTTGTAATTAAAGATCAATTCACTTGGTGTGTAATGGTCATTAACCTCATCGGGTTTTCCCCAATTAGCTATTTCTGTACCATTCTTATCGAGGATTTGTAACCAGGCATTAAATTCTTTTAATTTTTCTTCTCCTTCTTTTTTTACCGTCGGCATACCATTGTCATTCATGATAAATTTCTCGAATTCCAAGGTAAATTGTTCTGGAAAACGACTTCTTTCAGTTTCAGGTACATTTACCCCAGCTATAATTGAAAACCAAATAGTAAATACAAAAATACATAATAAAAGTAATGATAGGATTAAAAGTGACCCAACATAAAGTCCAGTTATTTTCCATCTCATTATCTATTCTCCTGTGTAACCAATTTATATCCTAGTCCTCTAACGGTACGTATAAATATAGGCTTAGACGGATTATCTTCTATTTTTTCACGAAGATGTCTAATATGAACCATAACTGTATTTTCATTAGACAAATAATCTTCTTTCCAGATTGCTTCATAAAGTTGATTTTTGCTCAAAATTCGATTGGGATTTTTACAAAAGAATAATAGTAATTGGAATTCTTTAGCTGTTAAAATGACATGATTTCTATTTTTATAAACTTCACCTGTCTCTTCGTTAATACTTAAATTCCCAATTGAATAAGATGTTTGCTTGTCTAAATCTATTTGATGCCTCCGAAAATAAGCCTTAATCCGATAGGCTACTTCTTTGGGGCTAAAGGGTTTGGTAATGTAATCATCACCACCTATACCTAAACCAAGAATTTTATCGGTTTCTTCATTTTTGGCTGATAAAAACAAAATGGGGGATGTAGAATATTTTCTTATTTCTTGGCAAACTGAAAAACCATCAATATCCGGCAACATAATATCAAGTACTATCAGATCTGGTTTTTCCCTCTTACATATTTCTATACTTTCTATTCCGTTTTCTGCCTTTATAATGTTCTTAAAACCTTCTTTACGCAAAACTGTTTCAAGTAGGTTAACAATATCTTCCTCATCATCGACTAATAAAATTTTCTTGTTGGAAACTATATTCATATCAAAAACCATCGTGATAACTCCCTTCTTAGATTAATACAATTTGCTTATTTTCCAACAACTCCATTGTTGTAGAACTTTCAATAAATACCTTTTTGATGTAAAAGGCTTAAAACACTTTAGAAATTTGCCAAATGAAATTCTTTCCATGGCGAAATGTAATCTATTATCGAAAAAATTGGTTTTATCAGTTAATCAACCATGAGGAGATAAAAACAAATAAATTTTGACACTTTTATTTACATCCCTATTATATTATGAAAGTGCATAATATCAAATAAGACTTTTAGTTGTTGATCTTTTTTCTTTTTTAATCCAAGAAGCACTGTGAAAAGTACAGCATATTTTACTTATTCCTTTTCTAAAATAACCTCATTATTTTCAATTTGTTTAAGGTTTTCTACCCAATCCTCTTTAGGGAATTGAATTTAGACTCATCAGATAATTTAACCGAAACTAATTCATAGTAACCTCCTTCTTCTTTACTCTCATCACTCAATACTTGATACGGTTGTAATTGCTTTCAAAGTGAACAAGGTCGAAACCCATTGAAAAAGAAGTGCAATAGGTAGCAAGTTAAAAACAATTGCCATTTTCCCTATCCTATAGTGCCATTTAATTGAGTTAGCATTTGGTAATAATAGGCGCAGTACAAAAAGACAAACAACAATGATACTTCCCGTAACAGTTAGCGAAAAAAGTAGTTGAATCATCATACTCATAAATACCACCTACTTTTCTGAGAACCATTTTTTTAATTCTTCAATATCTTCATTTGAAAGTTTACCACCATCATATAAAGCTGAAATTAGATTTTTAATCGAACCTTGATATAATCCGTCAAGTACATTTTTTGTTTCCATATACTTATAATCTTCAAACGAAATACGAGGAGTATATTTGTTCGTTCGCCCATGTTTTGTAACTGACAAAGCTCCTTTATTCACTAAACGTGATAAAAAGGTAGAAATAGTCTGTCCTTTCCATTCTTTTCCCTTTTGGCTAAACAAATGTAATAATTCGTTAGAAGTAACAGGAGGGTTGCATTCCCAAATGACTTCCATCACTTCCATTTCTGTATCCGATAACTTTTGAACTTTGTTCACAGTGAACACCTCTTTACTTTTCATCGTGCGTTCATAAGAAATTCATTCACTACAAGTTGTAGTAATTATAACCTACTATATATTGCAGTGCAATGTCAAGTGAAATAAATAATAAAATATAAACCGTTCCAAATATCAAATCATGCGGCTACTAGTCCACAAAGATAGTTTGGTGTACATGGACACAATGAATCGGTAAAGAGTATAACCATCTAACTCTCCAAGATGAGTTTATATGTAATATGCTATCGTTGTACTTTTAATTTTTGATACCAAGGTTCTTGATTCATTTACTTTCCTTCAATGCAAAAAAAAGATGTTAACTAAGGCATAAAATCTGACATCCTGTAATATGCTCCAAACCGTTGTGCCGTCAGGTGTTATTGGCTTTTGGAACAGTCTTTTATTGTTTTTCTACCCCCCTGTTAGAAACAGGGGGTAAGGGCAGGGCAAGCCCTGCCCGACAAAGACAGGTTTTACGGTTTGGGACCGTAAAACCCGCCTTTGTCGTCTGCTTTTGATAGCCCTTGTATTCCAGTATAAATCACTACAAAATCAACCTCTGGCTCTATTCGTGACTCCTTGTCCTTTTCTTTTACGATACCGCCAGGGTGGATCAGCATAAATGATGTTGTATTTCATCATTACCACTCCAAATCTAGTAAATTAAAAAGCGCCATTGATCGGTGAAATACCGTTCAAATGACGTTTTAGGTGTAAATTATAGATATGTTTAAGATCTTTAAAATTTTGCATACAAAAAAGACGTTTCTATCTTCCATAAAGGAATTAGTAAACGCCCAAGTTCAATTTACATAATGAAAGCGACTTGGCAAGTGAATCAAATGGCTCTTTCATGTAAATATCTATTTAGTTTTCTTAATTAAGTGAGTGAGATGAAGCTGTTTGCTTGCTGTTATACGGTTTTAAGTTGGGGTCTTATTGGGGCATTATCTTCACCGAATAGATGGACTCCTTTTTTATTTTGAAGCTTAAAAATAGGGAACCGAGCAGGAATAAAACTATTATAGCAAATGCAGATCCGATAAAGTAGAGCAGATATTCAAACGCAGGTTACATATGATTGATGAGCAATAAAATAATGGAACAGTTGTTTTGCCAAGGGATTCCGATTACATTATTATTAACAGTGATTTTATTGGTTATATCAAGTATTAGAATAAAGAAGGAGAAGCTCTAAACAAAGAGCCAACTCCTCCAAGTAAAGGATACCCGTTCCTCCTGCTTTATGATAAAATAAGAGAGATGCACGAGTGTAGGAGGAAAGACCATGTATAATTTTGCAGCACATGTAGTAAAAATTATCTTGAATATTTTTGGAAGAATCAAAGTCTATCAGAAAGAAAAATTACCCGATAAAGGCGGATACATTATTGCTTGTACGCATACAGGCTGGGTTGATATTTTATGGCTTGGTGTATCTTTATTGCCAAATCAAATTCATTATATGGCAAAAAAGGAATTATTCCAGACGAAATTCACAAACTGGCTGATGAATGTTTTGAATGCATTCCCAGTTGACCGGGATAATCCGGGACCGAGCACGATTAAGATACCTCGTAAACTATTAAAGGAAGAGAAAATTATTGGAATTTTCCCGAGTGGAACGAGAACAACGGAGGAAGTTCCTCTAAAACGGGGTGCCGTGACGATTGCAGCTTATGGTAAAGCACCGATTATACCAGCAGCTTACGTTGGCCCGAACAACTTTAAAGACTTACTCAAATTCCAGAAGCCGAAGCTCATTTTCGGTGATCCAATTTATTTGCCGGAAGATCAGCCGCGAAGAGAAGCAATGGATACGATGATGGAAAAGCTGAATGATGAAATGCATAACTTGCAAAGACAATTGAAGGAAAAATAAGAGAGCGCAAAGACCTTATGAAAAACGGGGAAGAATGTTTATCATAAGGTCTTTCGTTTTTGGATAAGAACAATGAAAAAGACGACAAAGTGAAACTTCATTCAGTGGAGAAAAAAACACCCACTAAATGAAGATATAATTTACTTTTTAATGGATCGTAGTATTGCAACTGCAATTATGATAAGAGCGATGAATGGACCTACAAAGCTTACGATGAGAAAAATAAGTCCGTCCAAAAAAACAACTCCTTTCTCCCCCAATCTTATCATGTTTAATCTTGGAGTAAAATATTTCAAAAAGTCGCAGGTCTTACGCTGAAAATACGTAAGACCCGCGACTTTATTTTTATTTATACCAGGCGGCAGCTGCTTGTACTTCCGTCATCGTTAATTGGTGACCACGGTTTTCCCAGTGGAGTTCAACTTCTGCTCCAGCATCGGCAAGTAGAGTGTGCAATTCCTCTGATTCCTGCGCTGGGCAAATTAGATCATTCGTCCCTGCTGCGATAAACACGCGCTTCCCAGTCAAGTCAGGCAAATCAATCTCTCTTCTTGGCACCATTGGGTGATGGAGAAGGGCTGCTTTCAGTGCATCTTGATAATGGAACATCAGACTCGCTGCAATATTTGCACCGTTGGAATATCCGACAGCAGTTATATTGTTCCGGTCGAGTTTATATTTCTCTGCCGCTTCATCAAGGAATTCATTTAACTCTTGCGTACGGAAAATCAAGTCCTCCTCATCGAATACTCCTTCTGCAAGCCGCTTGAAGAATCTTGGCATCCCATTTTCAAGGACATTGCCACGAACACTCAGTACGTTCGCGTCTTTATCGATAATTTCTGCAAGGGGAAGCAAGTCCTGTTCGTTTCCTCCGGTACCATGCAGTAAAAGTAATGTTGGTCTGGAAGGGTCATTGCCTTTTTGGAATACGTGTTTCATTTATATAATCTTCCTTTCTATACCGGTCTTTCGATACTGAATATATTGCCGATTGTGGCGTAGTCGTGACCGGCAAGCCTGCTAACAGCTTTTAATTTGCCGTAATTGATCTTGCCTGCTTCATACACATCTTCAGCGATATGGAATCTATCCACCTTACCGATGATCAAATCGGCAGTAGTTATGTCATCCCGTCCAAGTTCGATTGCTTTTTCCAGTGTACATTCAAACCGGACTTTTGCTTGTTCGACGGCGGGAACAGCTACATCGGTACTACCTGCCAGATTCAGTTTGGTCACATCGATTTCACTTTTATTCGGGGGAAGGGACGCAGCTGTTTTATTGATTTCCGCTACATTATCCTCATCGACAATATGAATGACAAATTCTTTCGTATTGATTATATTTCTTGCTGAATCCTTCCGGGTGCCGTCCTTCCGTTGAATCGAAACAGCGAGCATCGGTGGATCGGTTGCAGCGATGTTGAAATAGCTGAATGGTGCTGCGTTTATGATACCGTCTGAAGATTTAGTTGTAATAAATGCGATTGGTCGTGGAATGATGGAGCCGATTAGCAGCTTATAATTTTCTCTTTCCGTTTGCTCTTCTGGATCAATCGAAAGCATGTTGCGGCACCTCCTGTCTGCATTATTTTCCACCGGCATTAAACAAGGTCGCCAGCTCGTTTACCTACTGTTTTAATCGTCTCGATCAGGATTTCTTTATGTTCTTCCGAGATACCTTCGAAGATTTCTTCAATCCGCGCCTGATGCTTAGGGAAAACTTCATTCATTACTTCTTTACCTTTATCCGTAATCTCAATATAAATAACGCGACGGTCGTCTTTACAATTCGTGCGGCGCAGTAATTCATTTTTCTCCAGTTTATCGATGACATACGTGATGGAACCTGTATTAATCAGCACCGCTTCAGATATTTGCTTGATTGTTTGTCTGCCTTTATGGTATAGTGCTTCCAGAATAGAAAAATCGGATAATTTCATACCATGGGCAGCGATGTCCTTTTTCACCATTTCTTCTAATGTCTTCGATGCTTTCATTAAAACAACAAACGATTTCAAAGATAAATTCTCACTCATCGTGATTAACTCCTTTTCATATATACTGAATTAAGATATATTTAATTAATTAAAAGTATAAAGGGAAAAATATCTTCTGTCAAGCATTCGCCTTAGCTGAAAATGAATAATAAAGAAAAAAGTAACCCTGCCTGGTCAACTTATTAGGCAGGGTCATTGTTTTTATCGGGCCATTTCACAAGCTGCATTCGACTATTGAAAAGGGTTGGATAGGACAGGAAGCCTAGAATAATACTCGTAACGGCCGCTGTCGTCAGCAATAGGAAGAGGATGAGAAGTTGAAATTGGACAGCTTGCACGGGATCGGCGCCTGCGATAATTTGTCCGCTCATCATGCCGGGGAGCTGGACGAGTCCGATTGTCTTCTGGCTTTCAATCGTCGGAATCATACTTGCTTTAATAGAGGTAATCAACGAGTAGTGGATTGCCTGTTTCGGTGTTCCTCCAAGAGAAAGAATAAGTTCCGTTTCCTCTTTCCTCGCTTCAATCTCAGCTGTGAAACGATTTAAGAAAAGAATCGAGAGAACCATCGAATTCCCGATTAGCATGCCACTGATTGGGATAATGTATTGGGCTTCTGCCGGTGTAATTTTAAAGCCGATCAGGATTCCCTGTGTGACGACTTCGATGATGATGAAGGTGAGCACGAGTTTCCACGTGATTCCTTGGATTGACGCACCTTTCTTCCTTGCGTTATGGGTTGCGGCGGTGATCATAAGAACAACCATCAAGAAAATATAAATTAGATTTTCAGATTCAAAGACGAAGGTTAAAATATAACCGACTGCAAGTAATTGGATGATCGATCGGATTGTTGCAATGATTGTGTCTTTCCCAAGGCCAAGGTTTAATGTCTTTGTCAGAATAAGAGGGATGAGTACGAAGACAAGCGCTAGCGATAATGTTAGAAAACTCATATGAAATCCCCCTTTGCAAATTGTTTTACTTTCTCGTTCTCTGGATTTTTGAGCAGGCTGCTCGGTCCGGATTCGATTAATTCACCATTCATCATAACCCACGTATCATCCCCGATTTGAGTGGCTTGGTTTAAATTATGGGTAATCCAGATAATCGTCACACCGTTTTCTTTGTTGATTTTTTCAATCAAGTTTTCAATATCATTGGTGGAAACTCGGTCAAGCGATGACGTGATTTCATCCAATAATAAAATTTCCGGCTGGTTCACAAGGGTTCTTGCGATGGATACTTTTTGCCTTTGTCCACCGGAAAGATCACCGACATCTCGCTTCAGCAAATCTTTATCCAAGCTTACCTTCGTAAGTAAATCGGCAGCTTCATCTTCGGTCAACGTTTCCCCGGCAAGCGTCCGAGGGAGTTGTAAATTTTTATAAACGGTGCCTTGAAGCATGGTCGCATTTTGCAAGGCTAGTCCAACATTTCTCCTTAGCTTTGTCGGCTCATATTCTTGGATATTTTTTGAGTAAATGGAAATCGTGCCGTGAGTTGGCGAGATTAGTCCATTGCAAAGTCGGAAAAGGGTTGTTTTCCCAGCGCCGGACGGGCCGACAAGGGAAGTGATTTTACCTTTCCGGAACGATCCGCTGACATTTTTAATAATTTTTAGCGGACCGTCAGAGTAAGAGACATTCTCCAATTCAATGGCGTATTCTGTATTCATATCTACGTACCTCTTTTCTAATCCGGTAATAAAACCGGAGTAACTATGTATCAGTTTACCCTATTTTGCTGAAAGAATTGGGACAGGGGGTCAGAGCAACTGTCCCAGTTGGGAGCGGGAATTTGTTTGTCGGTGACTTGGAATGCTGGAAATTCGTTGGAGATGGCACGGATAAGCATTATCAGTGCCATCCAGTTGGCTGAATAGGGAACGGGGCGGGCGCTTCAGTACCTTGACGAGATCCATACTTGATTAGAAGAGAGCTGATACATCTTATCAAAGCCCTAGTCCGCCGATATGACACACGAAAGTGCACGGACAAAGCGTTCCAGATCCATCAGTCATCTGCATGCCATACACCACATCACCCACCGCCTCACCACAAATACTCCAATATCTCTTCAGAAAATAAATTCGTATCAATTGCGCACGCTTCTGCTTCAATCGCGTATTGCCATCCGAGTACCGGTGCAGCTTCTGGCCCTTCTGGATTAAACTCGGGAGCATTTTCTGGTGTCGTAATTTCCTGTTGCGGGTAGGCAGTCCAAACAATTGTACCTTTCTGGATATCCGCATCCAGCGCTTCAAATGCAAGCATTAAGTCACTGTCCTCATTAAATACCCCGTAAATTCCAGGTGCATAATCCGATGCAGTCAACGTATCGTACCATCCTTCGATAAAGGCGTGATCGACCGGATAGTCCGGTTCAATATCACCAAAGATGGCTACTCCTTCAGGCACCCCGACATTCACTGCAAACTGTATCGCCTGATTTGCATGCGTTACTCCTTGCCCATACCCGCGGGCATCATTTACATGATTATAAATAACGAGGATCTGAATATTATTTTCATGCAAAAAGTCAATTTCTGCAGCGTCAAGTCCAACAGACACACCATCCCGGTCGCCGAGGTATCGTCCCCAGACTTCCGGCTTTCCAACTTGATCTGCGACACATTGAAATAACTCCTCGTCCGTATAACTCGCCGAATCTACTCCCCAATAATACTGTTTTTCCTCGTCCTTATTATCCCCATTTCCATTCGTTTCTTCCTCATCCTCGGACGGGTCACTCGGTATCCCTGGAATGGGAATCTTTTGATCAAGGAAAAAATGCAATACAAAAGGTATTGCCACAATGAATACGACAAGCCCAATGATCAGCAACCATTCATCCCTTCTCAATCGGCATCCCCCATTTCTCCTTTGCAGTATATGAAAAGGGGGGATGCTTCGGTATAGGTGAGCTGTGCTAAGTTTTCTTCATATGCACATGCGCTTGTTCCTATTCATCAAGTATTTTTCTTTTCTCTTTTAACAGCGATTGAAATTCCTCTTCTAATTCGTCAGTCGGTTCCAAACTCAGTCTGCTCAAAACTTCCGAGATTCTTGTCTCGATGACGAGTAACTTTTGTTCCTTTGTATCAACTTCAACTTCCATGTTGCGATGTTTAAATTGTTCATAGCTCCCGTGAAAGTCGATGATCTCATTTTTCTCGATCGCCAGAATCCGTTCGGCAATTCGGCTGGTAAACATTCGGTCATGGGAAACGAAAACGATCGTGCCCTCGTATTCTTCCAACAGTGCCTCGAGCTCCTCCATCGCATAAATATCCAGGAAATTCGTCGGCTCATCTAAAATAAGGGTGTTACAATCACTCACCATCAGTTTCGCAAGTGTGACCTTAACCCGTTCACCGCCGCTTAGCACATCCATTCGTTTATAGACAGCATCGCGGAAAAAATGCAGTCGCGCGAGCACGGTTCGGACGGTTGATTCTTCTTGGATAGCTGTTTCCATGACGTTCTCTAGAATTGATTTTTGTGGATCTAAAACATCCAGATTCTGACTAAAATAGCCGAGTTTTACCGCCGGGGAAATCGAAATGCCGGATTCTTCGTTTATTAACTTTTTGATTAAAGTCGTTTTCCCTGTTCCATTTTCTCCAATAATCGCTATTTTATCTCCACCTTTAATCTGAAAACTCGCCTCATTCCAAAGGACGCGCTCCCCGAAAGATTGTGCGATATGTTCAGCCCGAATGATGATTCTACCTTGCAGCGATTCCTGATTTGGGATTGACATTTTAATTGGCGGAAGCTCTTTTACTTTCTCCACCTTTTCCAATTTTTCAATCCGTGTTTCAATCGATTTCGCTACTTGTTGCAGCTTTTTCTGCTTTTTGGCGAAATAAGGTTTTGCACCTTTTAATCTCGCTTCTGAACTACTTAAATTTTTTGGCTTTTTTGTTGCCCGGTCTGCTTTTTTCTCCTTGAGCATAAGGGCATCTTCCAGTTGCTGTCTCTTCTGAACATAATTTTCATAAGCTTTCTCTTGCTCTTGGATTTTTTGCTCTTTCTGCTCGGTAAAGTCGGAATAGTTCCCTTTGTACACTTCAACTTTCCCATCCGCAATCTCCCAGATTGTTTCACATGTCGCATCAAGAAATGCACGGTCGTGGGAGACAATAATGATTGCGCCTTGGAGACGTGCGAACGTTTTTTCCAGTTTTTCAATTCTAACTGTATCGAGATTGGTTGTAGGTTCGTCCGCTAAAAGCAATTCAGTTTTGCGGGCTAAGGCTTTGTCGATATACTGCTGGGTTACTTCTCCGCCGCTTTTCACCGTACTGGTTCGTTTTAATTGGGGGAGAAGGGTGGCAGTACCATTTCCGGAAATAGTTCCGGATTGGATGCTCCTTTTTCCTGCAATGATTTCAAGCAAGGTCGTTTTGCCAGAACCATTTCTGCCGACAAGTCCAATCCGTTCCTTGTCACGTATTTGTAGATGCTCAATGTCAAAGAGTTTCCGGCCTCCGATTTCATAAGTTACATCCGTTAATTCCTTTATAATCATAAAAACAACTCCTATTTTCGGGCATAAAAAAGCCCCTATAATCGTGTTTGAAATAGGAGTTAGAAAGCATGGGAAAATGAAAGGTCCCCGAATATAGTATGGTCAGCCAATCTAATCCTATTTCGAAACAAAAGTGCATGAGAAAGAAGCAGGTCTTCTGCTTGAACACTACATATCTCATCCGTTTCGCTTTTTAAAAATAGGATTAGTTTTTCATTGTCTCTTGGCTCACCCTTTCGATTCATGTTACTTTTATTATACTATATTTAATGAAGATTGAAAGGGGAAATTTTTAAACACAGAAAAAGCCAGCTTCTACCCTTGAAGCTGGCTCTTTCCCCGTCGTGGTGACCGGTTGCGCGGAAAATTCTGTTTCCTTGTTCTGTGATGACGGAATTGATTTACCCGTCTCGATTCTTAATATTTACTTCGTGCTGTTTTTACTTCAAACAGCTATTTGTTGCAGTTGCACTTTCACAAAAAATCACTTTCTTCAAACATGCAAGAGAATTGGAATCTCATGTTGTTGCTGACGGGATGATTCCGTCGTAAAGCAAATTTTCCGCCAAGGCTGTGCATTTCTCTATTAGAATCCGCTTCTTGATAAGTTGTTTGCTATGAAACACAAGTTATCATTCGGCTCGAATTCCAATAGTAGTTCGCCTTGTACTTTACTATACCCGTTCTGCAGTTCTTAAAACATAAAATAACATCTTTTTTAAAATTTTTTTATAAAATTGGAAAGCAGCGCTGGTGATTAAAAGAATTCGTGGTTTTTATTTTCTTTTTTCGTATAGTAATCAATGAAAGGTTGAGCCATCCTGTTGCTTTATTTCCGATTCTTGTGTTCGTCTTGCTGGAATGGGAGAACAAAGGAGTTTTATTCTCCGCTCGTAGCGCTTATCTTGCTGGAATGGGAAAATAAACAGGTTTTATTTTCCGATTCTTGTGCTCGTCTTGCTGGAATGGGAGAACAAAGGAGTTTTATTCTCCGCTCATAGTGCTCGTCTTGCTAGAATGGGAAAACAACCGAGTTTTATTCTCCGCTCGTAGCGCTTATCTTGCTGGAATGGGAAAACAACTAAGATTTATTCTCTCATCGTTGCACCGATCCCGCTCGAATAGGAAAACAAATGACTTTTATCCTCTCATCATTGCACTTACCCGCCCACACATAGCAATCCAGACAAAAACTGCGCTCATGCAGCATAAGTCAAGTTTTGAAGAAAGAATTTAAAAAACATCTTTACAACCCAAACCATTTCCCTTATAGTAAAGATACCTAATTATTCTAGGTAGGTGAAAAATATGTTTAATCGTGAACTCGTAAAAGGGAGTACGTCCATTCTTGTGCTGCAATTGCTGAATGAACGGGATATGTATGGCTATGAACTCGTGAAGGAAATGGCAAAAAGAAGTGATGATCAACTGCAAATGAAGGAAGGGACGCTTTACCCTGCGCTTCATAAAATGGAAAAACAAGATTATGTTGAACATTACTGGAAGCAACAAGAAAAAGGGCCGGCCCGCAAATATTACCGGATTACCGAAGAAGGAAAAGAAATTCTAGCTGAACGGACTTCCGAATGGAAGCAGTATGTTCAGGTTATGAATAATCTTATTGGAAGAAATGAGATATGAACGTGGAGGCACAACGGTTTCTCCATGAGCTTGAAAAAGCATTGGAAGAAGATCCGAACCGTGCAGAAATTATTGCAGAATATCGCATGCATGTAGAAGAGATGCTGGCGGAAATAACAGAAAATAATGCGGACATTTATAACCTGCTTGTTACCCGGCTGGGTTCTCCGGAAGAACTGGCAGAACTTTGGAAAGAAGAAAAGTCCGTTACGCCGAAGAAAATGCAGCGGCTATTCGTTTTCCTTAATATCGCAATATTTGTTGGTGGTGTGCTTTTTACGATTGGTTACAATGTCCTCGGCTGGAAGTGGCTTGGGGTCCTTTGGGAAAGTTTAACCGAATCGACGACAATTATTATTTTAGTCTATTTATTTTTCTGGGGTTTACTTGGCTATGAAATCGGCAAAGCCTTAGGAGCACGTGGAAAAAAGGTGCTTACCCGGACGTTTCTCATCGGGATTATTCCGAATCTGTTGCTTATGTATTTGATTGTTTTTCGACTGATTCCTTATGAATGGTTCGATCCACTACTCGATCAATCTTTTATCGTGCTCAGTATCCTTTGTACCGTGGCATTATATCCGATTAGTTTAATCGGTTACCACTGGGGAAGAAAAGCGTCTGTTTAGTCGGACTGGATACATTCGTTCAGTCCGAAAGAGTATGAATGATTTTTACCTATGTACATAGTTTATCTATATACATAGGAATTCTATGTATACAGGAGCGTTTACCATGCGGACAAAACAAAGAGAATGGCTATTTGTAGCAGCTTGTCTGTTGCTCGGATTCCTGGCTAATGTCAGCTTTTTATACGGGAAGATTGGAATATCCTATCTTATCTTCATCGCGGTCTTTTATACCGTGTTATTTGTGCGGTTTGGTTTTACCTTTGAACACCGGCGAATCGGCTTGTTACTTATGGCGGGAATCTGGTTGCTTGCAGGAAGTTTCCTGTTCTTTGACAGTACGATATTTTACGTATTGAACCTATTCGTTATCCCAGCTGTTGTATTCTTCCATATCGTCTTAATTACTAGCCCGGCGAAATTGAACTGGGGTAAGTTATCCTTTATCAGACTCGTAACTGGAAAGCTTGCAGATGCCCTCCTTTATTTGACGAACTATTTACGTTATATCGGAAGAATCGTTGCCCGTAGTAGAAGGCGGGTGAAAAACAGGACATTAAGACAGATTCTTATAGGAATCTTGCTCGCTGTCCCAATCCTAGTCATTGTTGTGCCACTCTTAATGGCTGCGGATGCGGTCTTCCAAGAGCAAATCGAAAATCTATTCGTTTTCCGAATCGACGTGAATTTTGTTGAAATTGGGTTCCGTCTCGCCTTTACGGTCATTGCAGCGCTTTTCTTCTTCTGTATTTTTCAAGTCATTGGGAAGAAGACGAAGCGCGAGATAGAAATTTGTGAGACACCAAATAAGAGAAATTGGCCGGGGATTGTTGCGGCAACGATTCTACTTATATTAAATGTGGTATATATGCTGTTTATCGCTGTACAGTTTCAATATTTCTTTCATGAAGGGCTGCTTGATGGGTTTACGTATGCCGATTATGCAAGAAGAGGTTTCTTTGAGTTAATTCTCGTAACACTGATTAACTGGACGATTTTACTCGTATTCATGAAACGGGTGAAAGAGGAGGGCGGCAAGCAGAAACGAATCTTGCAAACCTTATATTCTGCTCTGATTGTCGCTAGTGGCATCTTGCTTATATCTGCCTGGCAGCGGCTAACGCTTTATGAAACGGCGTACGGTTTTACAATTGACCGGTTGCTCGCCCATTATTTTATGGCATTTTTACTCGTGATTTTTGCTTATACACTCATTCGTGTTTGGTTAGAGAATCTGCCCATTTTACATTTTTATCTGATTTGTGCATTTCTTTTTTATGCCATGTTAAATGCGGTCAACTTGGAAGAAACGATCGTGGAAAACAATATGGAACGCTATAAGGCAACAGGGAAAATTGATATTCATTATTTCTATACCCTAGGTGCTGAGGGAGTGAAAGGACTTGTTCAGTTGTATGAACAGGAACCGGAAATCCCAGAACTAAAGAGTTTATTAATAAATAAAAAGATACAGTTTGAAAATGGAGAATATGAATCCTGGCAAGCATTTAACTTTGCGAGGAATGAAGCGAAAGAATTACTGGAAGAGCTTGAGCTCTAAACTTAATGGAGGTGGATCGTCGTGGTCGATATACCGAAACATGTCGGGATCATAATGGATGGTAATGGAAGATGGGGAAAATCCCGGGGACTCACGAGAAGTGAGGGGCACTATGCTGGAGTTCAAGCGATGGAAAAAGCGATTGATGCAAGTATTGCTCTTGGTGTCGAAGCGTTGACTTTATACGCCTTTTCTTCAGAGAACTGGGCGCGGGCCAAGGAAGAAGTCAATTATCTGATGCGGCTGCCGATTCGTTTTTTTAAATCGAAACTTCCTGAATTTATGCGACGTAATGTGAAAATCACCATATCAGGAAATATGGATGAGCTGCCAAAAGCAACGCGGAAAACATTGCAACAGTCGATTGATCGGACAAAGAATAATACAGGGCTGATCGTTAACTTCGCCTTTAATTACGGTGGAAGGGGCGAGATTGTGCAGGCTGTGCAGCACGTGATTCGTGACATGCAGGAAAAAAATATAGAGCTGGATGAAGAAACAATTGAAAACTATCTTTATACTGGTGGATTGCCGGCGCTTGATTTAGTTATCCGGACGGGTGGCGAGCAACGGCTAAGTAATTTCCTTTTATGGCAAGCTGCCCATGCCGAGCTTTATTTTACGGATATTTATTTCCCGGATTTTGATGAGGCGGACATGCAAGCAGCAATTTATGAATATCAGGAGCGCAGAGCAGTTTATGATTTTGCGGAAATGTATCGTAAGGCAAAATGAATAGCTTAAAAGTTGAACAAAACTAAAAGTAGGATAGTTGTAGTGTGTGGTTCCTTGAGGAATTGGCTTCAACGCAATAATAAATGATTCATGGAAGAGGTGACCTTTAGCATGAATACAGCCAGAGAACGTTTACTTAAAATCATAGAGAAAATACCTGATCAGGAAGTGGATGAAATTTTAGACTTCGCTGAATATTTAGCAGCTAAGCAAGAAAAGAGAGTATCTGATGATTTAACAAAGGCTAGTGAAAGCAGCTTAGATTTTTGGGATAATGATATCGATGGTGAGGTCTGGAACAATTAAAACTAAGGTGATATTCTTTTACTAAATAATTAGACTAAAGAGGCTGGGACATAACTTCTTAGTATGGTTATAAATCCGAACAAATGATAAGAAAGAGCATCAACAACCGCTCCGGGAATATACTACGCTTTCCGCAGGCGGCTGGTGAGCCTCCTCGGACTGCCGCCCTGCGGGGTCTCACCGATGCCTTTCCTCCTGCTGGAGTCTCCGTATATTCCCGGAGCTAGTTAGCAGTTTTGTTCGGATTTAATTCATATTAGAATAGTTATGTCCCAGCCTCTTTATTTTTCCAAAACACGGATAAATCGCTCTCGGAAATTCTCTCTGTCTTCGTTTGAGAAGGCTTTCGGGCCTTTCGTACGCTGTCCGGCCTTCCTCGCTTGAGCACTCAGGTAACGCGTTTGCAGCAGCTCATCGATATTCTTATTCGTATACATAAAACCTTTATGATGCATGACAAGACAGCCCTTCGGAAGAGCGAGGGAGGCGAGGCCGTAATCTTGCGTAATGACAAGATCCCCCTTTTTGGCAAGCTTCATAATCCGGTAATCTGCCGCGTCTCTGGCGTTATCAACATAAATTGTCTCGACACCTGGCGGGTTTTCTTGCAAGGAAAAATGAGAAATGCTCGTTACGAGAAAAACATTCAAATCCCTCCGCACCGCTTCATCGATAATAATTTCCTTCACTGGGCACGCATCCGCGTCAACATAAATATTCATCCTTCACACTCCTTGAGTCATCTCCTCCTAGCATACCAAAATTTAGTTGCATTCTATACAAAAATATTATATAGTACATTACATGAGTAATGCACTATATCAGAGGAGGTGCAGGCCTGATGATTGATCCAAATGGCGGAAGACCAATTTATATCCAAATAGCTGAATGGATAGAAACAGAAATATTGAATGATAATTTCAAGGCCGATGATAAGGTCTACTCCCAATATCAGCTGGCGGAAATGTTTACGATCAATCCGGCAACAGCGGCCAAGGGTTTGAACGTCTTGACGGATGAACATATTTTGTACGGGAAGCGGGGACTTGGAAAGTTTGTGACAACAGAAGCAAAAGCAATTATTACCGATAAAAGGAAAAATGAAAAGCTGAAGGGATTATTAACGGAAGGTGCTCTTGAAGCAAAGCGATTGCAAGTAGGCGAGGGAGAGCTGATCGAAATGTTGCAACAAGCGATTACAGATGTGAAGGGAGATTAACATGAAGGTGATTGAATGCAGGGATCTAACGAAAAGAATGATTGGAAGAAACGCGTTAAACCAGCTAAGTCTCACATTGGAAGGCGATAAAATTACCGGATTAATCGGCCGTAACGGGGCGGGGAAAACAACGCTCATGAAGATCCTTGCCGGGTATTGGCATGAGACTTCGGGTAAGGTCGAAGTATTTTCCGAGCGGCCATTTCAAAATTTAAACGTATCCGTGAATGCGATTTATGTGGATGATCAAATGAAGTTCAGCCATACATTGACACTGGAAGATATTTTAAAAGAAGCAGCACGTTTTTATCCGAACTGGGATGCTGTTCTTGCGGAGCGTCTCTTTGACTATTTTTCCTTTCACCCAAAAGAGAAGCATGGTTATTTATCGAAAGGGAAGAAGAGCACGTTCAATATGATTATTGGGCTTGCGTCAAGATGCAAGCTGACGATGTTTGATGAGCCGACAACGGGGATGGACGAATCTGTAAGAAAAGACTTTTATCGGGCCCTGTTGAAAGATTATCTGGCACATCCAAGAACAATTCTTTTATCGAGCCATCATTTGGAAGAAATGGAGGACTTGCTGGAGGAAATCATTTTAATCGATGAGGGGCAAGTTGTCTTGCATGAGTCGATGGATGAATTGAAGGAATACGCGCAAGGAATAACTGGAAGAGCGGAAATATTGGAGCCATTGCTTGCGGATGAAGCAGTAATCTATGAAACGCGAGTAGGCGATTATTCCACTTATGCCGCTGTAAAATCAGACAGTCCCGTTATACGGAAGGCGAAACAACATGGGATGACTACAGGACCTGTGCCGCCAAATGATTTATGTATTTATCTGACTGCAAAGCAAAAGGGAGGGATAGATGATGTCTTTAAATAAGATGGATCTTTCTGCTGCTGTGAAAAAACAATTAAACTATAAGATGAAAGTATATGTTGGCATGTTTAGCTCACTTGTCTTTGTTCAAGTTATTGGAATCTTTTTCTCCGTCGTTAGTCCGTTACAGGGATATTCTACAATGGACTACGTGGAGATTGAGTACATGAATTATAATACGCTCAATATTATTACATTGACTTCACTCTGGGCACTTATTCATGCGATTATCATGACGACAAAGAATGAATGGGAGAACGCCTTTCCTTTTGTAGGGAATACGCTTAGTAATCATCTGGCGAACATGATCTTCCTCGTTGGAGCAAGCATCGTTGCCGGAATTGTAACAATACTTGCATCATTTACGGTTCGAGTGTATCTCTATTATTTTACAGATGAACGGTTCGTTATGTCACCGGGATTCGTCTTAAACGGTGGAGAATTGCTCGCTGGGACAGTAACGGTAATTCTCCATTTTCTATTACTCTGTGCGGTCGGCTATTTACTAGGTACGGTGACAAGGCTGCATCGTTTGCTTCCCGTCCTGTTGCCAATTGTGGTTATTGGGCTATTGATTACGATAAATTATATCAACCATGAATGGATGATGAATACGATAGATTTCTATTACGGGGAAACAAGTATGGCTGTATTCCTTATGAAAATAGTTGTTACAGCTGGGATACTATTTGCTTGTTCCATTGCTATATCAAGCAGAACGGAGGTTAGAAAATGAGTATACTTTTCACGATACTGCTTCTCCTTGTTATAATCGGATTTCCGTTCTTGTTGAGAAGGTTGCAGATAAGTAGATTCGGTTACTGGCTACTTGGCGGGTATTTCATTCTATTAATTGCTTCCGTTATTGCATATACATTTATCCCAACAGAGGAATTTGTGGATGAGGAAGAGCTGCCAGCGGAGATGACAAATCGGATTTACCTTGTCCATGAAATATTGGATCAAGGAGTGCAACTGGAGGAATTTGAGCAATATAAGAAAGAGGAATGGGAATTTCCCACGGCTACAGAGGAAAGTTTTTCATTGGAAAGTTTTTCATTATATGCCAGTCCAGATTACCAATTTCCGGTCATCATAAAAAGGGTGGAGGATCAGGAGGCCATTCATGTTGATTATTATGAGGTAACGCCTGAGATTGATGTGGAACCAGTCTATGATGAAGGTGAAGTCACGGTCTACAATCATAATGGGGAGCTAACGCTTGAAGTACTTGGGTATAAACTTTATCGTTTCAATAGTATGGAGAAAGGATTTCCATTTAACCAATTTGAAGAAGAAGAGGATCATTCTTGGATTTATTATGATGTATTCGATGATGAGAGAATGTTTTATATTACAATTCCAGCAGATATCGAATTAAACGTTCATCCGGATACGGATGTCCACTGGTTAAATTAAGAAAAAGTCGGCTACTATTAGCCGGCTTTTTTCTGCTTATTCAATATGAATATAGCGAGTATAACTGCGCTAGTCCCACCTAATAGTTTACTAATAATCATCGGAAGAACAAGTTCCGGTTCAATCCCTGCGACAAAGCCGAGATGGCTCCCAAGCACAAAGGATGCACTTACGCTAAAGGCAATATTAATAACTTTCCCACGTGGATCCATATCCTTTACTAGAACAAGCATCGGAATAATATGGGCAATCGTGGCGATTAGTCCTGCTGTTGCCGTGGTATTGATGTCAAGTGCTGATCCAAGTTTTTCAAGCGGCTTTTTACATGCTTTCGAAATGAAGAGCACCATTGGAAAAGCTCCAGCAAGGAAAATAGCAATCGTCCCGACAATTTGAATCCCTTCTTCAAGCGGCGCAAGTCCTGGAATGATTACGAAGCCAGTTAATGTTTCGATCACGATAGCAACGAGTCCACCCATAGCAAGAAACTCAATGAACTTCCCGAAAATGGAGAAACCTCTTACTATAAGAATAGGAATTTTCCAGAGGCCGATCACGATGAAGAGCGATATGATGATGGTTGGAATCAAATTTCTAATGAGCATCTCTAAGCTGAAGCCAGCTGTAATTCCGCCAATAAATGTGCTGAAAGGGATTGTCACCAAACCAATAAGAATTCCTTGTGCTAGAAATTCACGGTCTTCTTTTTGGATTATCCCGAGCGCAACCGGTAGGCTGAATACAACGGTTACTCCAATTGTTGTTCCGAGGAAAACCCAAGCGAAGAATCCAGCTTCAGGAGTTCGTGCCATCGTTTCAGCTAAAGCATAGCCTCCCATATCGATGGCAAGAATCGTATTCGCGAAGGTTGCCGGGTCTGCCCCAATTAAGCCGTAGACGGGTGAGACGATGGGCAACAAAACCTTTGCTATGACTGGTGCCAAGGAAATAATCCCAATCATTACAACGGCAAGGGAACCCATCGCCATCAAGCCCTCCATAAAGCGCTCACCGAATCCAAAGCGGTTGCCGATTATTTTATCAATAGCCCCGATAATAAAGAAGAGAACTACGATATAAACTATGATTTCATTCATCTGACTTTCTCCGTTTCTTGTATGTGTGGATGATGTTTCTATTATGGGGCTTGTCAGTAAAGATATAGGTAATCAATCTTCCTTATTCCGAAGTATTTGGACTAATTTTTCTAAAAATACTAATGAAAAATAGTAAGATAAACCTGCAGCCGCCATCAGAAAAAACGTACCATCCAAGTCTTGTAGATTGCTATTCATAAAGTATAAGAATAGTCCTCCAGCCATTCCAGCTAAGAATAATTTATCCACCGTACACCTTTATTAACTCGTTCAATGATTAAAGATATAGGAACCCCAATGAGAAGATAGATAGGCAAGGCGTAAATGCAAATAAGAAAAACACCGAGAATTTGTCCGGCAAGCGTAAAATATGTATTTAAAGAATTACTAACTATAATATCAGCAATTATATTATATAGTAAAAAAGGAAACATAATATAAAAGGTGCTAAAAAAGCAGCTGGAACCTTTAAAATTACTTTCATTATACTCATTAAGCTCCTCATACTCCTTCCTTACACGAGACTCTTTAAAAATATCAGAAAATTTCTATTTTTATCATGTATTAATGGTCTGTAATACCCCCACTGAATGAAGTTTCACTTTATTAGTCCTATTGTCTATAAAGTTTTTCTTTTTTGTAAAGGAGTGTTCTTTTGTTAAAAATAAATGACTTAAATATTGATGAAGCGTTGACATTCAAAATAATACTCTAAAGAGAAAGAACCCTCTGTATTAATGCAAAGGGTGGGTTCTTTCTCTTTCGGATTACACAATTCCATTTTGATGTGTCCAAAATTTAGACAAACATTATTTTAAGCCAATTTCCCATCAAACTTCTTAAACAAATCATTCAACCCCTCACTCATCGTCGGGTGGGTGAAAATATTATCTCGTAAAAAGGTATACGGCAGATCCGCTTCCATTGCTACCCGAACGGTATTGATCATCTCGCTCGATTCCGCCGAGAATAATGTACATCCGAGAATCCTATTTGTTTCAGGATCAACTAATGCTTTTAGCAAACCGTTCGGCTGTTTATTGATTTTCGTACGTGGAATATTCGCTGCCGGCATGGTTGCGACGACATAATTTATATTTTGTTCCTGCGCCATTTTTTCATTCAGTCCGACATGGGAAAGCACGGGTTCGATAAACACACTATACGGCACATTTTTACGTTTCGCTAAAGAGTAAGAGCCACCAGTTAAAACTTGATCCCGGACAATCCGGTAATCATCAAGTGAGATATACGTGAATTGCGGACCGCCATTCACATCACCCAGTGCCCAAATTTGTCTGTTAGAAGTCCGTAAATAGTCATCGACAATGATTGCACCGTTATCATCAACTTCTACACCTGCTTTAGCAAGCTCAAGTCCTTCTGTATAAGGCTTCCTACCAGTCGCAAGCAGGAGAGCGGAGGCTGTCTCTGTGAATTCTTTCCCCTTATCATTTTCATAGGTTACTTCTGTTCCACCAGATTTACGATTGGAAACCGACGTCGCTTTACTTCCATGGACAACGGAAATACCTTTATCCTGCATGACTTTTAGTACTTCTTCTGCAATATCTCTGTCGTCGTTTTCCATGAAGTCTGTCGCGCTATCAATTACAATGATTTCCGACCCGAAATTCGCATACATAACAGCAAATTCAAGCCCGATATACACGCCACCGACAATGATTAATTTTTCCGGAAGCTCGGCTACTTGTTGCAGTTCTGTTGATGTATAAACATGATCTGCTTCTTTTAATCCATCGATTGGAGGAATGACTGGCTCCGAACCGGTATTGATAATGAAATAATCCGCAGTAAGGTCCAGTGTTTCTTCTTTAGCTTCGAGATGGACCTGGTTCGTTCCGACAAAGCTTGCTTCCGCCGTATAAACCATGACCGTATCTTGATCTGCTAGGGTTTTGTAGTTCTTTTCCCGTAAGGCGGCGATTGTTTTATTTTTATCCTCAATCGCGCTCCGGTAATATTCATTTTTATCATTTTTTAATTGGCTATCCTTCTCTGCGTGGTGGATGAGTAATTTTGTTGGGATACAGGCGATGTTAATGCATGTCCCGCCATACATTTCATTGGACTTCTCTATCATCGCAACGGTTTTACCTCGAGCGGCAAGATCTGCTGCGAGCGTTTTCCCGCCTTTTCCAAATCCGATAATAATATAATCATAATGTTTCATTCAATCGCTTCCCTTCATAAAGACTATTGCCTTTTTTAGGGTTCATTAAACAGGGAGAATGACGAAAAGTGCGTAAATTAGTTAGGAGGAAATGGTTGTTATCTTGTTTACGTTTAAAACCAATTTCGTTTCGGATGCATAGAGGTGTTCTTATCTCCTGAAAGATTCGTAATCTGTATTGTTCGCCTGAATAGAGGCACTCTAATCGCTTGAAAGATTCATTTTCTGTTTTGTTTGTCTGAATAGAGGCGCTCGCACCGTCCGTTCAAGCGGGATTCCTGTAAGATTGGGCAGTGAACTTTCGATATCATTAGGAATACGCTGAATTAAACAAATCAGCTGCCCGCTTATTTTCTGAGGGTGCTCAATTGTGTTATTTCCCCCTTTGTTTTGTGATGTAAAGCATTTTATTGATGTTTATGTCTAAAAGTTGCCTATTTTACCATAAGGTTTAAATTTTTTTATAAAAAACTATTGCATATTTATGAATAATTGTGCATAATAATACATAACTTAAATTTCTGGGAGGAGTATCATCATGATTTCGTTAGCGAAAGATTTGCAGATTGATAACGAAGAATTTTTTGGAAGAGACTTACTTAGCCTTGAGGATTATACACCAGAGCAAATTCATCATTTATTGGAGCTTGCTTCTTATATAAAAGATCAGCGTAAGAAGGGGTTTGCCTTTGAACCGTTAAAAGGGAAAGTACTCGGCATGATCTTTGAAAAATCATCGACGAGAACGCGTGTCTCTTTTGAAGCGGGTATGATTCAGCTTGGCGGGCAGGCGATCTTTCTAAATTCAAAAGACATCCAGCTTGGCCGTGGAGAGACAATTGCAGATACGGCGCGCGTGTTATCCGGCTATTTGGACGGAATCATGATTCGAACTTACTCCCATGAAGATGTGGAGGAGCTTGCTGAATATGCATCTATTCCGGTTATCAATGGATTAACGGATTTGCATCATCCATGCCAAGTGCTGGCAGATTTGCAAACGATGTTAGAAATCAAAGGGACGCTGAAAGGTCAGAAGCTTGTATATATTGGAGACGGAAATAATATGGCGAATTCACTTCTGATTGGAGCTGCGAAGATGGGAATAAATATGGTTGTCGCAGCACCTGAAGGTTATTTCCCAGATGCAGAAGTCGTAAAACAAGCAGAAGAAATCGCTTCGGATACTGGTGGAAAAATTTCAATCATGACAGATCCGATTAAAGCCGTAAAAGATGCAGATTTTATTTATACAGATGTTTGGGCAAGTATGGGCCAGGAAGCGGAGCAAGAGGAAAGAAAAGCAATTTTTGCAAACTACCAAGTGAATGACGAATTGTTGGCAAAGGCTAAATCAGATGTTACGTTTCTTCATTGTCTGCCCGCGCATCGCGAGGAAGAAGTGACAGCAAGTGTGCTGGAAGGGAAGCAATCTGCTGTATTCCAGCAGGCTGAGAACCGTCTTCACGCGCAAAAGGCATTGTTGACTGCCTTGATGAGCTATTAGTAGTTATAGAAATAAGGGTGCGAGCGAATATAGTTATTCGCTTACACCCTTATTTTTGGTCTACTTTTAATCCACCAATATCCATTTTTAAACTTTCCAAGCGATAATCAGGCAATACCTCTTCTAATGCAGTGATGATCTTATCCCTGCGGTCACTTGGTACAAAGGACATCATCGTCGGTCCGGCACCACTGATGACCGTTCCGAATGCCCCGTGCTCCTTCGCTGTACGTTGGATCAAATCATAATTTGGGATGAGCGGCTTGCGGTGGGGTTCATGGAAAATGTCTTTTTCCATCATTTTCCCAGCAAGTTCATAATCTCCACTTACGAGCGCTGCAACGGTCACATTGCCGATGCCGCTCCCAAGGGCAGCATCGGCAATTGAAAACTGTTCCGGTAGCACGTCTCTTGCCGCTTTCGTCTTCAATTCGACTTCCGGGATAAGCGCAATAAATTCAACGTGAAGTTGGTCGATTTTCAACCAGTCCACTACTCCGTCGATATACGTGGAAATAATGAGCCCGCCGAGGAGGGCAGGCGCAACATTATCCGGATGCCCTTCCATTTCTGTTGCATCCGTTAATTTTTCCTCAGCGGTTAAGTCGAGCCCGCCGAGCTGGTTGGCAAGCTCAATTCCTGCTACAATCGCTGCCGCGCTGCTTCCTAAGCCACGGGCAAGCGGGATGCTCGTCGTTTCTTCTACACGAGCGGGGCGTAAGCTTTTCCCATGTTTTTCGGCGGTTTGTTTTGCAATTAGATAAATGAAATTCTCTTCAAAAGGGACGTCACCAGCAGACGGAGAAATGAATTCCCAATCTGCCTGTTCTGTCACTTCCAATGTTAAGTATAAATCAACTGCTAAACCGATGGAGTCGAAACCGGGTCCGATGTTCGCGGAGCTTGCTGGAACCCGTATCATGAAACTACTCATGGCTCGTCAACTCTTCAATATATTGTTTGATTGCTGCAGTGTCATTCGGAAGGGAGACCGGTTCGATTTCCTGATTGTCCTGAACGGTCTGCGGATCCTTCAATCCATTTCCAGTTAGAACGGCAACGACTTTACTTCCTTGTGGGATATTACCCGCTTTACACTGCTGGATGACGCCGGCAATCGATGCATTGGATCCTGGCTCGGCAAATACGCCTTCCGTTTTAGGAAGATGCTTGAATGCGTATAAAATTTCCTCGTCTCGGACAGAAGTGATGATTCCTTTTGATTCATCGCGGGCAGCTGTTGCGAGGTCCCAGCTTGCCGGGTTCCCGATGCGAATTGCAGTCGCAACAGTTTCTGGATGAGCGATTGGTTCATTTTTCGTAATCGCTGCCGCTCCCTCCGCTTCAAATCCGTAAATTTGCGGTAATCCAGTTTGTTTTTCTTCATGATATTCTTTGAAGCCTTTCCAGTATGCACTGATGTTACCGGCATTACCTACTGGGATAGCTAAAATATCTGGTGCGGATCCGAGCCAATCGCAAATTTCAAAAGCAGCTGTTTTCTGTCCTTCGATCCGGTAAGGGTTTACCGAGTTTACAAGGGTTACTGGGGATGTTTCACTAATCTCACGTACCATCTGCAATGCCTCGTCAAAGTTGCCATCGATTTCAATAATTTCCGCACCGTAAATGACCGCTTGGGCCAATTTCCCTAGGGCGACTTTGCCTTTAGGAATGACAATGATCGCGCGCATCCCAGCCCGAGCTGCATAGGCTGCAGCTGCCGCAGAAGTATTCCCGGTAGATGCACAGATAACTGATTTGCTTCCTTCTTCTTTCGCTTTCGCAATTGCCATAACCATTCCCCGGTCTTTAAACGAACCGGTTGGGTTTGCGCCTTCGATTTTCCCGTAAAGCTCGATACCAAGTTCTTCCGATAAGGAAGGGAAATGGAGGAGTGGTGTGTTTCCTTCATTTAGTGTAAGTTTAGGTGTGTTTTCTGTTACCGGTAAGTAATTCTCATAATGTTGAATCAGTCCTTGCCAAGTCATTCGCTTCCATCTCCTTCAACGCGGTAGTAACTTGAGATTTCTTTTAATACGTCTAATTTCTGGATTTTCTCTAGTAAGTTCGTAAAGTTTTCTTCAGATGTCTGGTGTGAAATGACAATGATTTCAGCAGTTTTCTTCTCATCATTTGGACGTTGAATAATGCGCTTCAAGCTAATTTCATGTTCATGGAAGAGATTAGACAGTTTGGAGAATACGCCTGTCTCATCTTCTACATTTACACGTAAGTAATATTGGGAGAAGCGCTCACTCTCGTCTTTCAGAGCTTTCTTGTAATAACTGTTCACAACCTGTTCTCCTGTAACACCAAGACGGATATTTTTTACGACAGCTACAAGGTCACTCACGATAGCTGTTGCAGTAGGGAGGCTTCCGGCACCAGGTCCGTAAAACATTGTTTCTCCAACCGCTTTTCCGTGTACATAAACGGCATTGTATTCATTCTTCACCGATGCAAGTGGGTGTTCATTAGATAAGAACGTCGGCAGTACATGGGTTTCAAGTTCGCCGTTTTTAAAATCCGCATAACCAATCAGCTTCATCGTATATCCAAGTTCATTTCCGTTCTGGATATCTTCTGCTGTAATGTTGGAAATACCTGATACTTTTACATCACCCAGGTCAACCGGTACTGAAAATGCAAGACGGGCAAGGATAGCCATTTTACGAGCGGCGTCAAGTCCTTCCACATCCGCAGTCGGATCGGCTTCTGCAAACCCAAGCTCTTGCGCTTGTTTTAAAGCAGCTTCATATGTGGCTCCTTCTTCCGCCATTTTTGTTAATATGTAATTTGTCGTTCCATTGACAATTCCCATGACACGTTCAATCCGGTCAGATGATAATCCATCTGTAATTCCTCGAAGAATCGGAATACCGCCAGCAACGCTCGCTTCATAGAAAAAGTCACATTTATTTTTCTCTGCTTCGGCATGCAGTTCTGGGCCATGTAGGGCGACTAAGTCTTTGTTCGCTGAAATGACGTGCTTTTTCGCAGCAAATGCTTGGAGGATATAATCTTTCGCCGTATCGATTCCACCCATGACTTCAATGACAACATCTATCTCTGAATCATTTAATACATCATCCGGATTAACGGTAAGGAGGGAGGGGTCGACATCTACTTCTCTCGCCTTTTCCAGGTTGCGGACGAGGATACGCTTTACTTCAACAGTTACACCAAGCTGATGCTTTAACTTTTCCTGGTGTTCGTTAATAATTTGAACAACCCCTGATCCAACGACACCGAGACCTAATAAACCAACTGATACTTTGTTCTCCATTTCATCACCTCATCACTGCAGTAGAATGCAGTATAATTTTCTATATTTAATCAATTTAACCATGAAAAGTGCAGGATATCAATACGGAAGCAAAGAGTTTTTTATTTAAAGCGCTTACTTTTTGGAGGGGATGAATAACAATTATGTTTTATCTTAATATCTTATAGTAGCCCGTTACAAGAGGGAGGAAGTGCAATTGCGTTATGAAATAATTGGAAGTTTATTTTTTATCCTACTGTTTCTTGGAGTGTTCGTTGGAATCATCTTTAACAAAGTCGAACTATTCGGCTTCTTAGGTCTACTGCTTGGACTAGGAGTAGTTTTCTTATTTCGGAAAAGGAAAAAATGAGCGGGACAGGGGGTCAGAGCGATTGTCCCCGGGACAATTGCTCTGACCCCCTGTCCCGCTAGGCTTACGCTCCTTCGAGTTGGAGGAGGGATTTCTTCAGGGTGAGGCCGGCGCGGAAGCCTCCAAGGGTGCCGTTCTTCTGGATGACACGGTGGCAGGGTACAGCAATGAGGACAGGATTTCTTCCAATTGCTGTTCCGACAGCTCGAATGCTTTTCGGATTTCCAATTGCCTCTGCAATCTCAGAATAGGTTCTCGTCTCCCCATAAGGAATGTGCTGTAAAGCTTCCCAAACGGCAAGCTGGAACGCGGTGCCCTTAAGATCAAGAGGAACATCAAGCATTTTTTTCTCCCCTGAAAAGTAGTTTTCGAATGCGCGCTTATAATATTGTAGCTTCTTTTCATTCCGCTCAAATGATTGATTTGGGTTCTGCTTTAGTAGCCAAGTCTTCATATCTTCTTCTGTTTCATTGAATCCACCGGCCCAGCACAACCCTTTCTCCGTAGCAGCTAAAATCATACGCTCCCCGTTCGATTTTAGCGAGCTGAAATAAATGACGTCCGCATTCCTATCCATCTGGAACAACTCCTAACTGTTTTTTATTTCATCCTCGTTAATCGGATACGTTCCGTGCACTTCACCAAAGAACTTATTATATCGTTGTTTAAATTTATCAAATAGATATTGGACAAGAACTTTCAAAATTGCATATCCTGGGATCCCTAGGATAACACCAACAATGCCGAAGAGATTTCCGGATACAAGCAAGACGATGATAATCGTAAGCGGGTGGATCTGCATCGTGCGCCCCATCACATTCGGGGAAATAAAGTTCCCTTCTAAGAACTGCACAGCCGCCCAAACAATCGCAAGCTTCAGCAGCATAAACGGGGAGTCGACAATCGAAATAATGATTGCCGGAAGAATCGCGATAGTCGGCCCGAGATATGGTACAACAGACGTCACTGCAGCAATGATTGCGAGTGTCAACGCGTAAGGCATACCAATAATTAAGTAACCGATATATAAAAGAATTCCGATGCAAGTCGCAACGATAATCTGACCTTGGATATAAGAACCGACCTGTGTATCCATATTATGAAGAATCCGGCTCACATCTTTTCTGAAAGCTGGTGGCAGCAAGGTCAAGAAATAATTTTTAAATCGTCCTCCATCCTTTAACAAGAAGAAAAGAATAATAGGAAATGTCACAATCGTGACGACAATATTTGTTACCGCAGAAGCGAACGTCTGCACACTTTCAAAGGCGTTAATCAGGTATCCGCCAACGATACCCGGCAGATCACTTAAATTATTAGCCACCCAGTTATATCCTTCCTCATAATAAGGTGCGAGAAAAGAGCTTTGCACCCAATTCGTAATGGTTTCCCCGAGTTGGGATAGATAATTAGGGAAGTTCCGGATTAAATCGTTAATTTGCGTTTCGATCAGTGGAGCTGTAAGCAGCACAACACCTGTTAAAATACCGGCAATCGCAAGTATCAGAATAATGATTCCCCAAATCCGTTTAATTCGGAACCGCTCGAGTAAATTCACAATCGGATTTAATAGATAAAAGGCAATGAATGCCAATATCAGTGGCGGCGTTATGGTCGAAACGATAACGAGCACTGGATAGAACACAAAAGAAATCCGCTCAAAAATAAAAATGGTGAGCCCAATCAGCGATAATAAAGCAAAGAGAAAGAATAAATTTTTACCGCCGAGAAATGTAATAAATCTGCTTGTTTGCTTCATCTTTTACCTCTTTTCCCCGTAGACAGTTGTTCGTTTTAGTTTAATGAAATAACTTACCTTCAGTATAAGATAAATAGAGATTAAAAAACAGCATCAATTCGTTACCAATTCTTTATTTTTCTCCTTTTGTCTGTTAGAAAGAAGCATCGTGAGAAAAGCAACGACAACAAATAGGCCACCGATGTATGGATTGATTTCTACTCCTACTCGGTCAATTGAAATTCCGCCGATGAAGGAACCAAAGGCAATACCGAAGTGGAGAGCGGAGTTGCTGATGCTGATTTGCATATCCGCTGTTTCCGGAGCAGAATCGATTAAATAACTTTGCATCGGGGGTGTGACTGACCAACTCATTAATCCCCACAAGGCAAGCACGACAATAAATAATGGCATGATTGATGTTGTATGGGAGATGGCGAATAGCATGGCAGCATAAATCGTAATGAAGAGCAAGATTACTCGCGTATTACCAAATTTATCTCCCAATGTTCCACCGAAAGCTCCTCCACTTACCGCAGCAAGCCCGAACAGGAGATACACGATGCTAATGCTATTTTCCTCAAGCCCCATCGTTACTTGTACAAATGGTGTCAAATAGGCATATAACACTGCATGTCCCGTGAGCATGAGAAAGATGGTTAAATGGGCGAAGAAAACTTTCTGGTCTTTCAGTGAAAGGAATTGTTCTTTAATTGTACTGACTGGACGTGGAGCAACGCGCTCCATGAAGAAATAGACTCCAACCATACTAATGACAGTGAGAATAACAATCATGAGAAAAGGAGCACGCCACCCGAACAGGTTGCCAAGACTTAGCCCAATTGGTACACCTAACACAAGCGAAGCACTAACACCCATACTTACAATCCCAATCGCACGTCCGCGGTATTTAGGTTCGACAATGTTCGCTGCGAGCACAACACAGAGGATGATTAAGATTGAACTGCTCACGGCAGAAATAATTCTTCCGATAAAGAGAATACTATAAGACGGACTAATTAGTGCAAGTATATTCCCGAATAAGAAGACGGTTAAGGAAATCAATGCGAGTCGTTTTCGCTCGACTTTCGCAGTGAGAACGAGCAGAATCGGAGCAGCAATAGCGAATGTAAGAGAGAAGATTGTAATCAGCATTCCCGCAGATCCGAGACTCACATTCAAATCTTCCGCAATCAGATCGAGAATTCCCCCGATAATGAGCTCCACCATTCCGACGACAAAGGATACCGTCATTAAAAAATAGACACGTTTATTCATGATGTAACGACCTTTCTATTATTAGTACATGTATTAACAGTCTGTTATACCCCCCACCTCTAAACAAGAGGGAAAACCAAAATGTTAAGGTGGGGATAAACAGTCCGTAAATTCCTGATTCTGTTCAACTAACATTCAGTGGGGAGGGAAGCCCCACTGAATGAAGTTTCACTTTATTATTCTACGGGTTAACCGTTAATTTCACAAGAGTCGAGCATAAGGAGGAAAAAGCGCGTGAAGTTTGTTATAATTGAATTACCTCAAGTTTTAAAGGGAGGACAACGTGTTGAGCACAGAAGTGAAATTACAAAAAGAAGCAATGCACATGTTAAAGCTGACAAGTAGAACTTTTTATATACCAATTAAATTATTAAAATCGAAGCTACGAAAAACAGTTGGCGCAGCTTATTTATGCATGCGTGCGATTGATGAGATTGAAGATCATGAAACAATGCAGAAAGAAACGAAAACACATTTACTGCGGAAGACAGCTGAACTGTTGCGGTCCGAAAAAGGTTTTGACCGTGAAGCATATGAAACGCTAATCAAGCCTTACGAAGAATTACCGGAAGTAACTCAGCGCCTCGCTGATTGGATCGACGTCTGCCCAGCGGAAATTACTAGGAAAGTGATGGAAGCAACAAGCATTATGGCGGACGGAATGGCGAAATGGGTCGAAAAAGACTTCATTGTAACGACAAAGGAAGAACTTGATGAATATACGTACTTTGTAGCTGGGATCGTTGGTGTTATGCTATCCGATATTTGGAAGTGGTATGACGGTACGGAAACCGATTATGACCTCGCAATCGGATATGGCCGCGGTCTGCAAGCGGTGAACATGTTAAGAAATCAGGACGAAGATGCGGAACGTGGTGTCCGTTTCATCCCGGATGGTTGGACGCGTGCTGATATGTTCGATTATGCTCGAGATAACTTGGCCAAGGCGGATGAATATATGGAAGACCTTGAGACGAAGAATATTGTCCTCTTCTGCCGAATTCCGCTTGCCCTTGCGAAGAAGACGCTAAAAGCAATGGATGACGGACACGAGAAGATGACCCGGACCGAAGTAGAAAATACCGTGGACGAGATTTTAAAAGAAGAAGCATAAGAAAAAAGCTGCCATTTTGAGCTGGGCAGCTTTTTTGTGGCATAGGAAACTATAATATAAAAATGCTGTAATAATATAGGTATCCTAGGCTAGCCACGTCCGGCTTCAGCTCCCAGCAACTATCAAACTTCACACTCCTCCAGTTTGTACGTTGCTGAACGGGCGCTTCCGCCTTTGGTCTCTTTAATTAATTTCCAGATTGCAAGTACGATAAAGATACTTTCAGGTTCGCGTTCTTTTCCCGAATCCGGTCGAGCAGTACTTTATCGTTCGTATCATTCTTCGTCCGGATTGCGTATGTGTACATAATCATCGTTCCAAGGTTTGTCGTTTCCACCTGGCGCAGGTGACTTGAGAGTGTGAACTCTTCGAATACGTCATCAAGCAGGTTCTCATGGTTCAAATTCTCCGGTACGGTCACTTTAAGAATCTGGGTGTCCTTGCCTTTCCCATAATTGACTTTATGGAGGATATAAAATAAAATACTTGCGAAAAATGTCAAGATGATGGCTAACTGGAATTGATATAATCCACTAGTCATCCCAACCGAAAGCCCGAAAAATATATAAGCAATATCTTTTGCATCTGTTACAGCACTACGGAAGCGGATTAGGGAGAAGACTGCGAATAAACCAAAGGCAACTCCGGCATTCCCGCTCACCACGTTCATAATAACAGATACGACAACACTCATGATAATGATTGTGTGCACGAAATTCTGAGAATAACGCTCACCTGAAAAGGTAATTTGATAAACAAGCGTAATAATAATACTTAAAATCGTTGTAAGTGCCATTGCGGCTAAACTGAGCACCAATGTCGTTTCCCCACCATCTACTGTAAAAAATTGATTGATCATATCCATCTTACATTCCTCCTATATGAACCGTTTCACGCGCCGTTCCTGCGGGTGATGCGATACCATGCAATAATTCCATACTTGTGCAAAACTTCGAAGCACTTCGCTGTTCGCAATCGAGCTCCTGCAAAATACGTGCAAGCCATAATGGGACACTATCATTCACTTTCACTTCAAGAACAACGAGATCTTCATCAATGAATAAGTCCCCATAAGAACCGTTTGCCAACTGTAAATCCTCATCCCTGCAGCGTAAATTAAAGTCGAATGTCATTCTTAAGTCTGCATCTTCTTTATGATGCAATGCATGCCGGTCATAACTGACGACCATTTCCGGTTCTAAATGATATAAGTTTCTAAAGTAGTCGATTTCTCGTAATACTTGCAGATTGGAAGTCTCGAATTCTTCCAAACTCCGATTCGGGAAATAAATGTAACGGTAGGCTTCAGATAAAGGAAGACGCATCCGTCGTTTATTCACAACCTTCTTATGTTTCTGTTTCACTTCGAAAAAAGCCGTACTATCCAAAGCCGCATCATCATACACACGTAGTCTCAGCTTTTGCCGATACTTTAATTTGTTCTTCGTTTCATAATAAATTTTCCAGTCGTTACTTTCGAAATAGAGGCTCGTCACCGTGTACTTGCCATTGTTACCGAACTTATCCGGCCGCATGTAGGGAGAAATCCTGTCAACAAGTTCTTCATATTGTTTCGTTGTAATTAAATATTTCTGTTCTCTTCTCCTAAAAATTTCAATTGCCATGTCCTTTCTCCTCCTTGCAATGTAATATTATCCGCCAGAGGTAAAAGCGCGCTGTGAGGAAGATGAGAAATTGGTAAGAATTTGTTGATGAATTGTTAATATAAATTTACATTTGAGTTCAGGTCTAGAGTTCTATTGGACGAGTCTCATAGATTTCCCTTCCTATTTGTCCGATAGCCCAATCTAACAACTCACCATTACGGAAACAACATCGGACTTAATGGTCTGTCCAACTTATATCATTAAAAAAACAGGACATCCAAGAATAGTGCTTGAATGTCCCGCTCCTATTAAAAGCATTGGAAGGATTGAATTTGATTAAGGTCGATTCCGAAATACACCCAACGGTTCCCTCGCCAGCGGAAACCTGCGATTGAATTTCTTCCGACAAAGGTCGGGTAGAACCAGAATTGATCTCTTCTTAACCAAATATAAGTGAAGCGGAATAAACAGCCGCGAATAGCGCCCGGATCAACAGCAAAGGTTTGCACCTGACTTTGCTGTGGGGTGAAATTCGGTGGTGGAGCGGAAGGTGGTCCTACTTGCTGCTGCCCTTGCCCTGGAAATCCGCCCGGTCCTCCGGGTCCTCCAGGTCCACCCGGCGGCCAGCCTCCTCCGAAGTTAGGCCCACCAGGTCCCCCTGGTGACCAGCTGCCACCAGAGCCAGGTCCCAACTGTCCACTTGGAAACCCTGGTCCAAACGGTGGAGGAGATTGCTGTCCGCCACCGACAATTGGTAAATTACTCGGGAATAGTCTTTCCTCATCATACTCTTCGTACTCATCATGTGGGTATTGATACGGATCATACGGATTATGATTCATTCGTTCAACCTCCTAAACATACTCTTCCATTCACTATATGGTGAAAACGTCTAGAAGGAGATTGAATTACCCAAGAATGGGCGAATGAAATAAAAATAATTTTAAAGGACTTGGTGAGATGTATGTCGCAGATGAGCGATTCACGAAAAACATTGACCAGTTTGGGGAAGGCTTGGCAATGTTTATGCGGGATGCGATGGCTGTGTATACTGAAGGGAAATAAACCGGTGCTGGAAAAACAGCCTTGATCAATTTATTAATGAGATTTTATGAATTAAATAGTGGTTCGATTAAGGTTGATGGAATCAATATACAAGCTATGTCACGTTCTGAACTGAAAAAATATTAGGTATCGTTCTTCAGAATACGTGGCTATTTAATGGAACGATTAAGGAAAATATAGCTTATGGTAATGAAAGCGCTCAAAAATGCTGACCTTATATTGGTAATGGATAAAGGAAATATTATGGAGCAAGGCACACATGTTGAATTATTGGAGAAAAAGGGGTTTTATGCAGACCTATATAACAGCCAATTCTCGAACAAGCCAGCGATATGAGAAGCATTGGTTGGCTATATGCTTGATAAATCATTCGCCAAGTAAGAAAAATATGGATATATTAAAAGCAAAAAAGCCGAATGCACCGTATCATTCGGCTTTTTGCTATCAAAAGTGAATCTATTATTTACACTGAAAATCGATGTTAGACTTTATTAATTTTTAAGATAAGTGGTATGATAGAAAGAATACAACTAAGGAGGGGACAAAAATGATAGAAACAACAGCTCATAACACTCCATTGCAAAATGATGTGAATATGCTTGGAAATATACTAGGCGAAATATTAGTCCTCCATGGTGGTAAAGCGTTATTTGATAAAGTCGAAACGATTCGAAAAATGACGAAAAGTATTCGAAAAAAATTCGATAAAGATTTGTATGCGGAATTGAAACAAGAAATCAGCAACTTACAACCACCAATGAGGCAACAAGTAATTCGGGCATTTTCTGTTTATTTCCATCTCGTGAACGTAGCGGAGCAGAATCACCGGATTAGGCGCAGACGCCAATATCTACTTGAGGAAGGGACAAGTCAAGCCTTCTCACTCGAGAAAGCGGTCACTAAAGTAAAGGAATATAATTTGAATGAAGAAGAGATACAGGACGTTCTCAATGACTTATCGATTGAACTAATTATGACGGCTCACCCAACCGAGGCGACAAAGCGAACGGTCCTTGAAAGTCAAAAACGGATATCAGAAAACCTTCGTAAAATAGATAACCCGCTTATCACCGAGTGGGAGAGGAAAGCAATTGAGGACAGTCTGTTCAACGAAGTAATGGCATTATGGCATACCGATGAATTAAGACATAGGAAGCCGGAAGTGTTGGATGAAGTGAAGAATGGTCTCTATTACTTTAATCAGGTCCTCTTCGATACACTACCTGACGTTTTCTGGGAATTGGAATTACAGCTCCGGGATCAGGTAGCAGAGAAGGAGTGGCAAGTGCCAAACTTTATCCGTTTCGGTTCCTGGATCGGTGGTGATAGGGACGGGAATCCGAATGTAACGCCAGAAATCACTTGGACGACACTTGAAATGCAACAGCAGCTTATTTTAAAGAAATATGAAGCTTCCATTACGAATTTAATGAGAAGGTTCAGTCAATCTACAGAACGCCTAGTTATCGAACAAGAATTCATCGAAAAGGTAGAAGCTGAGGAGAAAGAATACTTAGAAAAAGATGAAAAATGGCGAGTGAAATCCGAAGTCTATCGACGTAAATTTGCTGTTATTTTAAAACGTATCAGAGAAAAAGGGAAATCAGTCTTAGGCTATACCCGTGCAGAGGAATTAGCTAGTGACCTGAAGGAAATCAAAAGAAGTGTAGAAAAACATTTACCAGAAAATAGAAAACTAAAAGCGATTCGCAAGCTTATCCGCCAAGTAGAGATGTTTGGTTTCCATTTGGCGACACTGGATATCCGGAATCACAGCGGGGAACATGAATCAGCAATTGCAGAGATTTTAAAAGTAGTCAAACTCGCTGACGATTATTCCAATCTTACGGAAACCGAGAAACAAGCATTCTTGTATAAAATATTGGAAGACCCAAGACCATTACTGCTTACAGACGATAGATATTCCAAAGCGACACAGGATATGTTACGCGTATTCAAAATGATTAAGCAGGTACATGAAGAATTTGGCAAACGTGCGATTGAAGTTTATTTAATTAGTATGACAGAATCTCCAAGTGACTTACTGGAAGTCCTTGTACTTGCTAAAGAAGTTGGACTGTACCGGATCAATCAGGACGGAACAGTAGAAAGTGATTTGGACGTCGCACCACTACTTGAAACAATTGATGATTTGAAAGCAGGTCCGGAGATCATGCAGACCTTATTTGAGGCAGACGTTTACAAAAAACAACTGGAAGCACGTCACAATCATCAAGAAATTATGCTTGGCTATTCCGATGGAAGCAAAGACGGTGGAACGCTAAGCGCGAATTGGGAACTGTTTAAAGCACAGAAAGATATTCACCGGATGGCAAGAAATTATAATATTCATTTGAAGTATTTCCATGGACGTGGCGGCTCATTAGGTCGCGGGGGTGGTTCACTCCATACGAGTATTCTCTCACAGCCAGTGGAAACACTTGGAGATGGTGTGAAAATTACGGAGCAAGGTGAAGTACTATCCTCGAGATATTTACTGGAAGATATCGCCTACCGAAACTTGGAGCAAGCAGCTTCCGCTTTATTTGAAGCGAGCGCCAAAGTTGCGAGCGCACCTGACCAGATGGAACTTCGTAAAGAAGAATGGGAAACAGCAATGGAAGTCATTTCAGAAAAATCATTGGAAAAATATCAATCCCTTGTTTTCGGTGATCCCGATTTCCTAACCTATTTCAACGAAGCGACACCACTAGCGGAACTTGATGCATTAAATATCGGCTCCCGCCCAATGAGCAGAAAGAACAGCCAGCATTTCGAGGACTTGCGTGCAATCCCATGGGTATTCGCCTGGACACAGTCGAGACACTTACTCCCGGCTTGGTATGCAGCAGGTACAGGCTTACAAACATTCATAGACCAGGATGAAAGTAACTTGGAGATCCTGCAGACGATGTATAACGATTGGGCTTTCTTCCATGCAACGATCAACAACTTGCAAATGGCTTTATTGACGGCAGATATGGGAAGTGCGAGAGAGTACTTGGAATTAGTGGAAGATCCAGAAGTAGCCAAACGGATATTTAACAATATTAAGGATGAGTATAAACGAACAAGAGCGGCATTATTGCAAATTACTGGCAATGAAGTGCTCCTAAGCCACTCACCGAATATTCGAGAATCCGTCCATCTCCGTAATCCATATGTTGACCCGTTAAACATTTTGCAGGTCGATTCCATCCGGAGATTAAGAGCGACGGAAAATCCTTCTGAAGAATTGAAGACGGATGTGTTATTGACGATTAATGGTGTTGCGGCGGGGTTAGTTAATACGGGTTGATTAGAAGGAAAATTAAATAGTGAAATGAAGAAACCAGATTGGCTGTTGTAGACAGTTAAGCTGGTTTTTTCATATGGTTCACCAGCAATAAACTTTCATATATAAAGAACCCCCGAGGAGATTCCCTGCGGGGTGGTTTGCCCGCGACATGACGGGCGAAGTATTGTTAGTCTATTCATATAAGAGAAATATATGCAAAAAAATAAAAGGAGCCAATATGAGGGCTCCTTTTTGAATTCACGATTATTATTCAATGAATAAACCTTGTATTTTAGTGTTTTTGACAAGGAGCGACTATTATATTGCTTGCAGTGGAGTTAATTAAGTTGTTCGAGATAACTATTACAGGTCTATCCGCTTCAATATTTGAGTTTTGTTCGGATCCGACATTTTCGCCTAGTTCACATAAATAAATCCCGCCTTGGACAGTCCCTCTTCTTCTAAGTGCTTCTTCATAGTTAGCCTTCAGAAATCCGAAATAGTCATCTACTTGATTGCCTCACATGCTTCTTCAATTCTTCATAAATCCTTGTATGAATGTTCATATGAGTAATAAAAAAATATTTCAGATTAATCCAATATTCGGTTTGGCTTCTATATCGGTTAGTGATATAGTATATATAAATATATCACTAACTGATATATTTAGGAGGATGCTCATGTCAAAAAACCACACCTTAGAAATTGAGGAACTTACGGATATCCCTTTCTATATACTGTTGTTCCTAGTACAACCAAAACATGGATATTTAATAATGAAAACAATTGATTCAATGACAAACGGTAAATTCTTAATTGGACCTGCTTCTTTATATTCAAATATCCAAAAGCTTTTAGTGTCAGGGCTAATTGAATTAGTAAGTAGTGAAAATAAGCAAAGGAAAACATATCAAACAACAGAAAAAGGTATTCAATTGTTAAAAAAAGAAGTTCAGCGTAGGAGAGAAATGATTACTCTTGCTGAAGATATATTGAAAGAGAAGGGAGAATAAGCATGACGACAACAAAATATATTAGAAATAATGGGCTTGGACGTTTTGAGGAAAAAGAAATGGCAAAGCTGGAAAGGTACTCACGGCAAGGGTGGCATTTAGAAGGATTTTATGGATTTAAATTCAAGCTAAGAAAGGGAGAGCCGAGGAATTTAAAGTACTCACTTGATTATCAAAAGTATCCTGACAAAGAATATTTTTCATTCTTTGAAGACGCGGGATGGATGCATGTATGCTCTGCTGATGAAATTCATATATTTTGCGCTCCACAGAATGCAACACCCATACATACTGATACTATAAGCAGAATAGAAATGTATGAAGAGGAAAAGAAACACATGGGTAAAAGAGCTTTTCCATTTTTAATAGCGTCAGTCTTGTTCTTTTTGTTTGGGATCCTGGGGAATTACCTCGGTATAAATGAGAGAATAAATGCTTTTGCTATAATGCTCGGTGGAATATCAGCGTTAGGCCTTATGTTCCCCGGAATAGTCTATTATGATTTAAGCGTGCGATTAAAAAATCTCAGAAGAAACAAATACACTTAATTTCGAGTCAATTTCAGAATTGCTCTTTTTTAAAAAATATACAGATGAATAGAATTTCTAAATTTTATTTTTAAAAACAGAAATCATGTAGTTTGTTACTGATTTAATTGCGCATTGATCCGATCCGCAGCGAGTTTTGATGCGTTATAAACAAGTGTAACCAGGTCAAAATGGATTTTTGCACGTTCACCGGTGCGGTAACGGACATATCTAGCTGAAACCATTCTTTGAGATAGGCGTCACATGCCCTACAGCAGTACGACGTTTGTAAATGTTTAATTGAATAAGCAATGAGACCAATAATTAAACCGATTACATAGACGAGTAGAAACAAGATTTATCCCCCCTTTCCTATTTTCGATTGTATCATGGTTGGCAAAAAATATAGACTGTTCATATCATAGGAGCTAGAATAACCTTGATTTTATGTAAATAAAGCTGGAATAAAAAAATTACTTGAGTTATATTTTAAAATACTGTAGAATAACTAGAAATAAGGTGGGATAAAGTATGTCTATTATTCAGCGCTTATTATTATCTGAACAAATCCATCATATCAATTAGCCTTGCTACCCGATTTTAAAAAAATCGCAAACAGGAAGGCTATTTATCATGAACCGCATCTGATTAAATATAACTTTAATCAGATGCGGTTTTTTATTTATCTAAAAGGGAGGAAAAATGATGAAAAAGATGAAGTACCAAAATGTGAAGGGGACACAGGATTATTTGCCGGAAGCAGAAGAAGTAAGAAGATATATCAGAAGAAAGTTGGAAGATGTTTTCATCCAATATGGATACAAGCCGTTAGAAACTCCAATCTTGAATTACAGTGATCTGCTTGCTTCCAAATACGGTGGTGGGGCGGAAATATTAGAGGAAATGTATACATTAACGGATCGTGGAGAGCGGGATTTAGCTTTGCGCTATGATCTGACGATACCGTTTGCAAAAGTAATCGGCATGAATCCCACCTTAGGAATGCCTTTTAAACGATATGAAATAGGAAAAGTCTTTCGAGATGGTCCGATAAAAACAGGTAGGTTTAGAGAATTCACCCAATGTGATGTCGATATTGTCGGAGTCGAGACGCAAATGGCAGAGGCAGAATTGCTTCTGCTTGTAATCGATGTCTTTCGTCAGTTGAATATGAAGGTGCAGATTCAATTCAATAACCGGAAATTACTCGTCGGTATGCTGGAAGTATTTAAAACAAATCCAGAAAAAATAAACAACGTGATTCTAATCCTCGATAAGCTTAAGAAAGTTGGTCTGAATGCAGTCGTAAATGAGTTGGAAGAGCAAGAGTTATCTGCGTTCACAGTGGATGCGATAAAAGAATTTTTAATGAGTAAGAACAACTCTAATTACAATTATTTCGTAACTTATGCCAAGCAAAATGAACAAGTAGCTAAAGGTCTGAATGAATTAAAGGAGCTTGATGAATATTTAAGCATGTTGGGGATCAGGGAACAATGTGTATTCCAGCCGTTTTTGGCGCGAGGATTAGACATTTATACGGGAACAATTTATGAAGTATTTTTAAAGGATCAAGCGATAAAATCCAGTATTGGAAGCGGCGGAAGGTACGACAATGCAATAGGAGGATTCATCGGTACGGATGAAAAATTTCCTACTGTCGGTTTGTCCTTTGGCTTAGATGTCATTTACACCGCTTTAAATAAGACGGGTAGGGGATTTATGAGCAAGATGGACGTAGACTATTATATTATTCCTTTGAAAACACCCAAAGAATCGTTGCTTGTTGCAAAATCTTTAAGGGAGAAAGGGTATAAAGTGGAACTTGAATTGGTGGACAAAAAATTGGGGAAAGCACTTGATAAAGCGAACAAGGAAAATGTGAAAAAAGTGATTATTGTTGGCGAAGAAGAGGTTGCTAAGAATCAAATTACGATAAAGGATATGGAAACCGGTGAAGAGACGGTTGAATCTTTTGTGTTTAATGAGCTTTTGAATTAAAAGATTGCATGCCATAGAAGGACTGTAAAAGAGATAGTACCTCTTAGTAAATACCGAGGTACTATCTTAAAATATTAAAAATACTATATGCAGCGGATTGTTTTCACCACATTTAGATATGGTTACTCTGCAATCCTGTAATACATGAGCTGTATCTTGATACGGGGGTATAATGTACGATCACTATTAAGGATTATTTTCGAATTATTAGTCCCATAGGTATGATTATCATTCTTTGCGCCCCCCCGTAAAATTAGTTGGTATGTTCTCCATGGAGGCATTTAGCTGGTGGGGACTCTCTAATAATCTGTCTGGCAGAAAAATCTACTCACCGTTCAAGGTAAGAGATTGATTTTTATGTAATGGATAATCACTTAAGCCTAATACACCATCTCGAGCAATCGGCTGATCTGTCGGTGCATGATAGAAGAGCCATAGCAAGCGAAAAGCAGTTAATACGGCGAAAATGACAAGTAGAATAAGAATGTTTTTTGTGAGTTTTTGAGTTGATGTAGACATGGTTATTTCCTTTCGGGATACTGATGTCGTCTCGATTATAGTAGGATTTGGGAGGGAAATGTATGGGGGTTCAGTGTCGAACATAAACATAGAAAAAGAACTCATTCACAAGATATAGATAAAGAAACAATTAATATTCCGCGAAGAGAGTCATAGGGAGAGAAATATTTCCCGGGAAATGTTGAAAAATGAAAAAATATGCTTACATTTGTATTAAGCCATACTTTGTTTAAAAACGTAACACAAGGTTGTTTAGGGAAGGACGGCAAAAGCCAATACACCGCTTCGTTCATAAGTTTGGGAGGAGGTAGGAGTCAGTGAATGCCAAGAAAATGGATAACGAAGCCAGTAAAGCAAAAGCTCGAGAACTTAGGAAAACATTATATCTTTGTGCCAATGGAAGTGCGTAAAGCCAAAGTAAAAAGAACGTTGGAAAGGCCGTATGAGAGAAAATTTCACGTACGTTTTGATGAGGGGAACGGGAAAAAGAATTGCCCTCTTGTCTGGCTTAGTAAGGTGGAAAGCCCTGAACCCTGAGGATAAAGAAGGCAATATCTAATCCCTGTTTTCTACATTACATGTATATTCATCTGTTTAAAGAAGTTCCCCTATATCCATAGAAATTTGATTTCTTACTAAAATTACTCAAGAAAAAGACGGCCAATAGTGGCCGCCTTTGTATATCAACAAAGCAATTATTTAATTATCGTTTCGTTTATTTGCCCTAGCTCTTCCGCCTTTACGTCCAGCTTCTTCTTGACTCATTTTATTGGAATTGTTAGTGGACTGATTTGCTCTTGCCTCTCCACCCTTGTGACCAATTTCTTCATAGAAATCCTCGTCATGATTTCTTGCAGTGGCTTCTCCACCTTTTTGGCCAATCTCTTGGTAAAACTCTTTATCATGAGTCTCGGCAGTGGTTTCTCCACCTTTTTGACCGATCTCTTGATAAAACTCTTTGTCATGATTTCTTGAAGTAGCTTCTCCGCCTTTACGACCAGCTTCCTCAACCGTCATCTTCTTATTGTTCTGATTTTCTTTACGTGCCACTTTAAATACCTCCTTGGTAGTATTTTTACGTGCAGTAACTGCCGTAAAGTAGGGAAATTCATTTCCCATCAGCAATATTTTCTTGCTTACAGGATGCATTCCCGTTCAAGTCTATACTAAACATAGGATTGAGATTGTTATATTTTTGTAAAGAAAAGACATCAGACTTTAAAATGAAAAGGGGTTAGTTGGCAATTTAGAGTAAATAGTAACTTGTGTCTAGTAAAAGAAGATTTTAAAAAGCTGATTTCCTAAAGTCGGTCATGATGTAGATCCAAGAACACAACTAAGAAATTAAGAATTAATCGGTTTATTTATAAAAATGAGAAGGGGGAATGATGAATGGAGATCTCACAATACTTTTAGATATTGATTGTTCTAACTACGAAATTCTCGCCCCTTCTCAAAAACATGAAAGATTAGATTTTGATAATAATGGACTTAATTAAAGGATCTTAATTTCTGGATATTCCTGTCCCTTGTGGATTTTAACTTCATTTAAATATGTTAAAATAGACTAAAGATTAATTCAAAAAGCTTTTTGTTCAACAATCAGTTCATCTAATAGAGGAAGCTTTTCAACACATAAGGTAATGAGAAGGATATTGATCACTAAGAGGGAATTAATAGAAGTAGGGTGTTTAAAAAATGTTATATAAGTGGTGATTAAGTGGAGTTGATATTTATTCGTCATGGTCAAGGAGAACATACACTAGATATACCAAACAGTTTACACATAAAAAATCCTGCATTAACAGCAAAAGGAATAAATCAAGCGAAGGTGTTAAGGAAAAAGTTCCCCTTAACGGATGAGGATATTATATTTATTAGTCCTATTAGAAGAACGCTGGAAACTGCACTAATTTGAGCTTGGAATATTAATTGTCGTAAGATTGTAAGTCCATTAGTATCCCCACGAATATTTCCTATCCGCCCAAACGGAAAAACATTGCCTTGTGATACTATAATTGATTTAGAAACAATCAAAAAAGGTTATCCGAATCTTGAAATTGATATGAATGTTCCTCCTGATTTGTGGCCCGATGGTATAAATACTATGCCCGATCGTCAATTCAATAAAATTGCGGTAAAATTTATTGCAAATTTGAAGTTGTTAAAAAAGGATAAGATTTATATAGTTTCACACGATGGTACTATTACTGCTTACCGCCAATTGATTTCTGGCCAAAGTTTATCCAGAAGAGACTTTCTAAATGAAACAGGGTGGTTTCAAATTAAATGTTGAAGAATATAAATATCCATTGTAATGTCTATTCCCTAAGAATGATTTTCAAGAATTGGGAGTGATTGCAAAACAAACCTTTTCGAGAAAAGGGCCAGATTGTAGTATAAACTGCTGATAATAAAAATTGCTAAAAAAATTTCAGTAAATGGGGAATAGCCTTGATTAAAAAGATAGATATAACCAATCCAGAGGTTTCAAAAGAAGTATTAAACATTCAAATACCTTCATACAACGTGGAGGCAAAAATAATTGACTTTTATGATATACCGCCTTTAAAGGACACCGTGCAGTCGTTACAACAATGTGGGGAGACTTTCTTTGGTTATTACTTAAATAAAGAGTTATGCGGAGTTATTTCTATAAAAACAGACGGTAGGATAATCGATATACACCGATTAATGGTGCATCCTAAACATTTCAGGAAGGGAATTGCTGAGAAGTTATTAAATTTTATCGAGGTCGAATTGGAAAAATTTGAAGCAATAGTAGTATCAACTGGAACCCAAAATGCACCGGCAGTAGCCTTCTATTTGAAAAACGGATTCTTAAAGACAGAAGAAATACAGATAACGGAGTTCCTATCTCTGACTACCTTCAAAAAACAAAAATAATTAATAAAATGAGGCTCTACAACGCTTTTTAAAGTTAAAAAACACTCTTCCATTCTGTAATAGAATAAGTAAGAGTGTTTTTATGTAGTGGAGCTGACGGGATTTGAACCCGTGACCCCTTGTCTGCCAGACAAGTATTCTCCCGCTGAACTACAGCCCCATTTTAAAACTTTAAATAGATGAAATTTGCAAAGCAATATTATTATATAACAATGATAGGGTAAAAGCAAGTTTTAAAGAAAATAGAGAAGATATTTGAAATAATAGACCCTTAATAAAGGGGTTTATTTTCTTGGTTATTCCTATTATCCCGTGGATTAAAAATTCATTTCCTTAATGTGCATATGAAATTTATTAACGAAATAGGGAACCCCACCATATTCAACAATATAAATCCCTAGTTCACATCCACCGAAATATGGTTATGGAAGTGTAGTCACTTTTGGTTTATTTATCGCTTATGATGTTTTAAACCCAACTTTTATTAGAGAACATAAAACCCACACTTAGTAAACTCACTCCTTGACCCCTTAGAATAAATCGGTTATTCTAAAGGCAGAATATGGTTAGGCGAAGGAAATCTCTCGCCTTAGGATTTTGGGATTCTTACTTTGCTGAGTGAGAGTCTTTTTAGTGTCTTGGGTACATTTTTAAAAGCTATCGCCTAGTTTAGGTCTAAACGCAATAGATTTATTGGTGATATTTCTGACCATATTTTAGTTGCCAAAGTTCAAATTGCTTATCTATTAATTAAGAAATCAGGTGATTATGATAGAAGAAAATAAATTATTATCAGCATTGTGTTATTGGAGTATCTTTTTTGCACCCATCTTGTTTCCAATCATTGTTTGGATTCTCGGAAATGAAACAACTAAACTACATGCGAAAAAAGCACTTTGGACACATATAATTCCAGCGATTGCATCACTTATTGCTATTCTTGTTCTTGCTGCCTTGGGATTAGGGTTATCAGAACCAACTGGGGCATTTTATATTGCAACCATCATCGCCGTAGTCATATGCTTCCTTATTGATGTATACTACTTTATTTGGAATATTATTAAAGGGATAAAAGTAATTACGTATTAGGGCTCCAATATTAAGAAGTTTATCCAACCTAAACGGGCAGTGAGACTCCCGGTTCAAGTACGAGGAAGGTAGGTGGGAGATTAACTGCCCGTAAAGGACCGATAAGTGCGACTAACCATCAGTGGAGGATGAAGGCTTCCCACTGAAGTCGTCTTTATGAAGAACACTCTTGCTTATTCTATAGTTGAATAAGCAAGAGTGTTCTTTTGTTTGGTTAAGAATGACGCCTAGGGGCTCGAACCCCTGGGCCTCTTCACAGCCAGTGAATCACTTTCCCAAACTGGATGTTTTCACTCCCATCATAATTATGAGACTCTACAACGCTTTAATGGACCTTGTGAAGGCGTTTGGAATATATGGTAAAATGAGTTATAAATATTGTGAAAAAAGTACTTGAACTAACGGGCAGAAGAGTTTAAGAAGGAACTTTTATTAGAATGTTATCGTCTTATAAAAGGGGGGAAGTAATTGAAGTCATTACTAATGCTTGTTGCTTGCTTATTTTTGCTGGGGGCGTGTAGTTCCAATCTAGGAGGGAGTAATCTCCCTAAAGAAATACCTGAAGACTTTAACTTTGTTTTAAATTATGGCTACGAGGCAAGAGACATTATAAACACATATGAAAATACCTATACCAAAAACATGATTTCGAATGATGATAAAACGGTAGAAATGAAATTTTCAGATGAGGAAATGCAAACAATTTACGAGGAAATGAAAGAGGCTGACATATTGAATTCAGCAGAAAGTGCTTCTAAATCTCAATGTGCGGATCCTCATGAAGTAAACAAACTTAAAATTACAATGAATGGCGAAATTTATCAAAGAGAATGGATTACATCCGATTGTGACAAAGTACCTGATAATAAATTAAAAAACTTCGTAGAATTTGTACACCGAGAGATTATTATGATAAAAGAAGAGTACAATGAATTACCGGAACCTTCAGGTGGTTATGATTGAACCTTAATTGCTTTGTAAATATAATTAATTTTTAGAACTCTTAAACTTAAAACGATTGGGTGCTTTACTTCAGAATTAATGCCTTTTTATTAAAGTAAAGAAATCATTGTTTTAAAGGAAATAACAATTATCAAAATACAGCCGACCTGTAATGTATTAGAATTAAGAAACTGATTAAATGTTATATTGGAAAAGAAGATTGACTGAACAAATTAGAGGAAACGTATGGTCAAGTTTTTTATCGGCTTTTCTCTTGTCCTCCTCTATCTTTTTTTATATAAATTTCAAATATACAAGCTGGAAGACCCTCCAATGAGATATGAACTTTCTAATTATTATAGCTATGTATTTTTTTTCGGTGGGTACCTTTTCATTTTGTTTTTCTTGATCGCTAATTTAATGACAATTCTGACTATGCATATAAAGAATGTTTGGTTGAGATTATTTCTTTGCTTACTGGTATGGGATTAGCTCCCATTTTATTTCCTAGATTCAGTCCTAATAAATCTGATCCTTTTTCATATATAAGTATATTATCTCTTTTAATTATATTTAGTATGTTATTAATAGGCATCCTTAAAGAATAAAACAAAAACCGAGCTGCCAATGAAGGTAGCTCAATATTTGTTGAACTTAGGTAAATAAACTGTTATCGTGATCACTAAAAATGCGTAGAGCGAAAAACACTTGACGGTGACTTCCTCTTTTGTATATAGTGTATTACATGAAAAGGATTTTCCTCTGTAGCGACTGTAATAATCTATCTAAAACTCTAAGAAGACTACGTACATAAAGTTCCTATAATTGACTTTATCATTGAGAAGAGAAATTAGGGGATTGATCCAGCTAGACAAAGAACTTAAATAATATTGATAGCGCTGCCAAAGGGAAGAAAAATTAGATTATTAAAAAACGAGGTGTGCGATGTATATTAAAAAACTTGGAGAAGGTGTTTCAACAACTTCTTTATTTTTATATTTAATTGCCGTAGTAATCATTTTTAGTTTAGGAGACATTTTAAATACATCTTATTACTTATATCCAAATAATTTTAAAATAATTTCAGCATTTATTATTATTTTAATTAGCTTCCTTTATAAACCAATTAGAAAAATGTATGTGAGAGTATTGGATTTTTCAGTAATGAAAAAAATGTCTACTTATATGTGGATTACAGTGGCTTATTTCCTTTTTTATTATCTGAACCATATTTTTTTCAAATATGGATTTTTTATGAATGAGCTGTTAGTTGATAATTATAATTTAGGAATCAGATATACGTTTATCTCTTTTCAAGAATTTCTATTATATTTGTTAACATCTTGTATATTATTTCCTGTTTGGGAAGAGTTAGTTAATAGAGTTTGTATAATCATTTTCTTGTCTAGATTTATTCCTATTTGGTCGGGAGTAATCGTTCAGTCAGTTATTTTTGCTCTACTGCATATCGACAAGCCGGTTCTAGTTGTTTTTTTTGCACTTATTTCTTTTTTCCTTTGGTATAAAACTAAATCTATTATCCCATCTATTATACTTCATAGCTTATATAACTTGCATGGAGGCTTATTAACTTTTTATAATTTTGATTTTGTACCAAGGTGGTAATCAGATAAAGTTAAGGAGTGATTTTTATTTATTATCTTACGAAAATAGTAGTAGTAGGGGCTTTTATAACTTTGGTGGTTTTCATTGCTTTCTTATGGGATTATATTGCAGGTAAATTAGAGAAAAACAGAGTGAAAATTAAAGCAGGAAAAATGATAACTGTATTGATAACAATGATCGTCCAACTATTATTAGTTTTGACGATAACTGTAATATATCATTTAACTTTTATCGATACCCTTTTTGTAACATGTTTCTTAATATTATGCATAACATGGATTTTTTCTTATTTTGGTAATTATAGTCAAAATAATCAAAGAATATCAGATAAGTATCAAGGAGGTAGTGACTATAGAGTTAAAGTTTTTCAGTTAAGGCTTAATCCAGTTCTACTAGGTGTTTATTTGTTTTCTATTATTGGAATATTATTTGGGTTTTTATACTATGCTCATTATTTTATTTGAAATCTTGATTGGCTATCTCCTAATTAAAATAGGAATTATATGTGCTTTTTTTGTGGAATGTAATTGATTTGATTTTCTTATAAAGAAATCATCTTTCTCCTCAATATTTCGAAGCCAAATATAACTTGGTTTTCTATAAGAAAGTTTTTTAATAACGACTGACTTGTAAAAGTGTACGTTTACTATTAATTTGTTCTAATTTGAATGAGTACATTTAGGCAAAATACAATAAATACTTGCTTATAAAATATTGAATCACTTTTGCGCAGTGTACCTTTAAAAACCAAATCGAATAGGTTATATAATAATTGAAATTTTTTCAGTCTACTTAAATAACTTTTAACGAGGTTGATTATTCAAACACTATATACTTATTCACTAACTGTAAGATTCTTGGAATTATGAAAAGTCTTTACAAATAGTAATCAGAATACTATAATAAAGGAAGGAGGAGGTGAGAATAATGGAAGAACTTGATTTAGTTTTAGAAGAAAGTGGAGAAGATACAGCATCAACATTTTCAAATTCAGCGCCTGATCTTGGTGGAAACTGCGGATGTGCAAGCAATTGTGGTGGTTGTACTTGTGTTGATAGCACATGTTGTCCTAGGTAAATATATTTATTTTGGTTGAAAGATAGTAATGATGCTAGGAGCAGATAGTATTTTGGCATAATTTTAATTGGTAGAGGGAGGAGAATTTAATGTTATGCCTCATCCATTTCCTTAAAACGAATAGGTTACACTTGGTTAGACAGAGTATTTAAGGCTATCGGTGGAAAATCAGTAGTAATACCCAAGAGAACATGAAGAACATACTCAATAGAGTTTAGTTTCCAAATACGTAGTCTAACTCAACGGTCTTTAGACGGTATCCGCTTTTAGCCTTATCATTTGATGTCCATACTAAGGGTACGAGGTGAAGAAAAGTATGGACGGATATAAGAAGAATAGTCACGCAGTCTACGATATCAAGTACCATGTTATCTGGGTAACAAAATATAGATTAAGGTGTTAAGCGGTAACTAGACAAGGTTGTGAAACAAGAGGTATAACAATCTTGCAAGGATGTGTAGGTAAAGATCATATTTATTTATTGATATTGTGTCCGCCACGTCTTGCCCCATGTAAAATAATGCAATATCTAAAAGGAAGATCATCGAGACTTCTGCAAGATCAATTTTCAGATTTGAAAATGAAGTATTGGGGTCAGCATTTATGGGCAAGAGGTTATTTCTGTGCAACCGTTGGAAATGTAAATGAAGAAACAATTAAAAATTATATCGCAAACCAATTTAGTGAAGAAAAGAACGACATATTTAGTTAGGATTGAAGATTGAGTTCATTCAAATTTGAAGTAAGAGCTTTGAACAGGACTTCAGCCTGAAGAATGACTTTAGTCATCTACATTTATGTCCAAATCCACCTGCTTTAACCGGTGGTGCTAAAGCTGATATTACATGTTTTGTTCCATTGCGGAAAATACGATGAAAATGATATTTTAAAGTAAGCCGCGCTGATCAAGGGACCAGAAAGTAGGCGTGATCTGTAATAATCGACACAAATACTCGGTATCAGCAATGTGCGATTTCCTACAAATTCTTTGAAGTACGTTTAAAACTAGCATAATGGAATCCTTAAATGATACCGCTTTCTCCAGTCGAGAAGAGCTGTATTTCGAATTAGTTGGCTATGTTAAATGGGTTAATAATATTTATTATGAGAAGGAGAATAAAATGACTACTAATAAAAATAATAGGAATTATAATATCAACCTTTTTATTGAAAACACTAAGTTAAATCCTAGTTCTTATATAAATTTACACATAGATCATTCAAATGATTTTTTAGATAAAAGTGAAATTTATTGGCTAGAAGAATACGATGTGAAGCCAGATTATGGCTTACTAAATGATTCATTGGATAGATGCATTAGCAACAGACATTCGACTGTTCAATTTTTATATCAAGATTATATTGAGAAAGAATACCTTTATAATTTGCTTTACTTTACACTTTCTGAACAGAAGAATAAAAAGCCTGTGCCTTCAGCAGGAGGAAAATACTCAATTGACTTATATATTTTTGTATTTAACGTTATAGATCTTGAAAATGGTATTTATAAATTTAATCAAGATGAAAATCAATTAATGCTTTTAAGAAAAGGTGACTTTAGGGAGAAATTAAAAAAATGTCTACTTCCTAATGAACATATTGATAGGGTGTCGTTTTTAATCGTTAGCGTAGGAAATATAGATAAAACAACTTATAAATATAAAGATAGGGGTTATAAACTTTTATATTTAGATTGTGGCCACATTTCTCAGAATTTTTATTTGTTATCTAGCTCAATGGGGTTAGGTTGCCGTCCATGGTTTGGTTTTTTTGATGATGATTTTTCTGATTTGTTAAAGTTAGAGGAGAATAGAAAAGTACTGCTAACCCATTTTTTTGGCAACGAGGATAACACTGCAAATGGTTATTTTTATGATGGTGAGAATATTAGCGATTTTTTAAAGTAGGGTAGTATATGAAAAATAAAAATACTATTTTTTTGACTAAACATTATTTATTACAGAAAAACAAAATAATTCTTTTTACAGTTTTATCAATCTCTATATCTATATTTAATTTATTCATACCATTGGTTGTAAGTGAATTTGTTAATACTATGTTAGCAGAAAAAATATTTAATTTTACTTATTCCCAACTTATGTACCTTTCACTTATAATTTTACTGTATCTATTATTTCAGTTTTTAAAAAGTTACCTAGACACAAATATTATTGCAACCTCTAATAAAATATTGAGAAAAAAACTGATTTCAAAGTTATATCGTTTAGATTTGAATAAAAATAAAAATAGTTACAATATTAATCAAATTATTAATTCTGATGTTCCTATTGTTCAAACCTTTTATAATAAAGTGTTCATAAACATAATAAAAGATATTTTAACAATAATTGGTATTATAATTATAATCTTACTTTTTAGTATAAAGCTATTCATTTTTTTTATTATTGTTTCAGGTGTGTATTATATGATGTATAGAATTATAGGAAATAAGATATATAATTTAAATAAAGAAATGATTCATCAAAGAGATTTATTATCGAACCGTATTGAATTTCTTAATAACAATATTCTTTCAGCAAAGTGTTTTTATGAAAATTCATCGAACGATAAAAGTATAAAAAAACGAATATCCCTAATTTCAAAAATTTTGAATAAAAATGGTCTTTTTTCAGCTCTATCCATCGTGATGAATAGTTCTATATACTATATAGTAATAATAGTGCTTTTTGCGTATGGAGGATATGAAGTTTCAAGAGGAAATTTAACTATTGGAGCTGTTTTTTCAATCTTTTTATATTTAAATATGGCATTGAACCCTACTAAAAATTTATCAAATTTGTTTGTAATGCTCAAATCTAATATGACAAATATAGAACGAGTAAGAGAATTTTTTGAACTTATAGAAGAAGATACGGAGAGAAATTTATCTAATAAAAGATTACCAGAAATAAGTAATGGTAAAGTCTTGTTAAAAGATTGTGAAGTTTACTTGCAAAATAGATTTAATAGCGGACTAAATTTCACTTTTGAAAGAGGAAGATTAAATAAGATTAACGGGTATAATGGTATAGGAAAAACTAGACTGTTATTGAGTATCCTAAAATTAAATAGTTCAACAAATATATTTA